>CAZKZT010000065.1:5632-11138 GCA_964557265.1 uncultured Hyphomicrobium sp. | reverse complement strand
GGGTCGATCTCGATATTGACCTGATCGCCGGGCTTTTTGCGCCCCCAGGTCGTTACCGTCAAGGTGTGCGGGATGAGGTTGACGCCGAAGCGTGCGCCGTCGACCTCGTTGACGGTGAGGGAGGTGCCATCCAGCGCAACCGAGCCTTTAGGCGCAATGAACGCGGCGAGCGCTTCCGGGGCCTCGAAGGTGAAGCGGACGCTTTCGCCGTCCGGACGAATGTCAGCTATGCGTGCGATGCCGTCGGCATGACCGGAAACGATGTGGCCGCCAAGTTCGTCGCCTATTTTCAGCGCGCGCTCGAGGTTGATTTCGCGTCCCACGGCCCAACTGCCGAGCGTGGTGAGCGACAGCGTCTCGTTGGAGACGTCGAGGGTGTAGCGGCTGCCGTCACCATCGGGCTCGATGCCGGTAACGGTCAGGCAGACGCCATCGTGGCAGATCGAGGCGCCGAGCGCGATGGAGGCGGGCGCGTCGTCGGCGCGGATCGTGAAGCGTCCGCCATCGATGGCGATGACGGTGCCGATGCCTGTGACAATGCCGGTGAACATAGGGGTCTGGTCCCGGTTTGCATGACCCGAGGGGGCCGTTCGCCCCATGACCTAGACATTACCGGCACGCTCCGCAACCGGGGGCGGCGGTAGGAGGCTGCGATCCCGAGGCGGGCCTGCCTTGCACCGCGTCGGACAGATCAAATCCATGCTATCGGCGTGGGGGTGAGGAACAGTAGGAAACCATGATGGGCGATGGCCGCCAGAGCATCGAGCCAGGCCAAGGGGCGCGGGACTATGCCCTGGTGCGGCGCGCCTTGCCGGTTCTGTTGTCGGACGAAGGCGCCGGTGGGGCAGCCGGTCTCGGAGATGTTGCGCATGAACTCGGGTTGCGGCCGGCGGATCTGCAACGCGTCCTTGAACGGTGGTCCGGGCGGCCTTTCGAGGTTTTGATGCGGGCGTGGGCTGACGATCGCATGAGCCGACCGCGGGTCGGCTCGCTGGATGTTCTGGGAGCGCAGGCAGGCGAGCGGCGCGTCCATGCGTTCAACGTCAGGATTGCCGCGACCGTCACGGATGTGGCCGGGAGACGGGGCGAGGGGCTGGAGATCGCCTACGGATTTCACGACAGTCCATTCGGCGCTGCGTTGGTGATGCGTACGCCGGACGGCGTTTGCGGTCTCGCGTTCGCGGATGATGAGGCGGGCCGGTCGGCAGCGCTCGCGGATATGATGGGGCGGTGGCCGCGGGCGTTCTTTCGCGAGGCGCCCCATGAGACGGGCTCGGTTGCGGCTCAGATTTTTGCGGCAACCGGCGGCGCCTCTCGTGAAGAGGTGCCGCTGATGCCGATCGGAACCCCGTTCGATCTCGCTGTGTGGCAGACGCTGCTGCGCATCCCGATGGGGCGGACCGTCAGCTATACCGATATCGCGCGCGCGCTCGGACGGCCGGAGGCGTCGCGTGCGGTCGGTACCGCCAACGGACGCAATCCGATCTCATTCGTGGTGCCCTGCCATCGCGCGTTGCGCAGCGACGGCGCGCTTGGCGGTTACTACTGGGGCCTCGATCGCAAGCGCGCGCTGATTGCGTGGGAGACAATTTAGACACACTCCATGTGTGCTCGATCAGACAGTCTTCGTTCGCAACAGGCGCGGAATCCGAATCAGCCTATCGTCCCGCCATAATTTGACCCGAATTGCGGAGAGGCGGGAAATGCGCGTTATTAAAACATTTGCGGCTGTTGCTGCGACATGCAGTGTATTTCTGCTCGGTGCGGCGACGCCTGATCGCGCGATGGCGCAGGGGGCGGCCGTCAATTGGACGAGCGTCTATGTCGGTCTGCATGGCGGTTACAGTTCGGCCGACGTCGACTGGCGATCCAACTATCCCTTCAGCTCTTTAGCTCGCCCGACCGATTTCGATGCCGGGTCGCAGATTTGGGGTACGCAAATCGGATATATGATCCAGCGTGGAAACTGGGTTTTCGGTGGCGAACTGGCACTGTCGGGTGGCTTCGATCGTGACGTGAAGACGGGCGTCGACCTCTACATCGGCAGCCTCGTCGGTACTATGTCTGTTGACGTGAGCTATATGCTGCAGTCGACCGCCCGGCTCGGATACGCGTGGGGCAACGTGCTGGGCTACGTGAAAGCAGGCACCGCAGCGGCGAGAGTGGGACTCAAAACGGACGACAATGTTCCATTCCCGGAGTATCTGTCGTCGAGCACGCGTCTGTATACCGGCTGGGTTTTCGGCGCGGGCCTCGAATATGAGATCGTGCCCAATTTGATGCTCGGCGTCGAATACAGCTACGTCACGCTGGATGGGCGTGTGTCGGCGGCCATCAACCCCGTGCCAATGAGCTTCCGCTCGCGCATCGACCTCGAGAGCCACTCCATTCTGGCGCGTGTGAACTACAAGATGGATGCGCCGGCGCTGGCGACGTTGTTGCCGTTTTAGCGATCTGCGAAGGTGGGGCGGTTAGCCCGCTCTGAGACTGTCGGCGAGTGCGCGCAGGTAGCCTTCCGCCGCCATGACGCGCTCAACGCGCAGAGAAGGGGGCACGGCGCCCAGGTCTTCGGCGGCCTCATCGACGATGAGACCTTTGAGGCGCCGTTCGACACCAGCAAGGCACCGGCCGTCCACATGCCCGCGCAATGTCGAAACGATCAATTCGATATAGCCCGCGAGGCGGCCGACTTCGCGGATGGCTGATCGGTGCGCAGCGCGATCGGCGGCGTTGCTCTCGAGCCGTTCCAGTGCCGCCGCCATCCGCGCCAGTGCCTGGGCGATGCGCAGGACATAGCGCGCGACCTTGAGACGCTTGGCCCGGTCCAGGCGCGCCATCATCGCCTGCCATTTGCAGATGACGTCGGCGAGACCGAGCAGTTTCAGCGTGAGGTCGAAGAGACGCATGGCGCCATCGTAGGCACCAGCCGGCAGGGCGGGGATTAGTTGTCCGCCGTCTGTTCAGCGCACCGTTGGATCGGCGTAGCACCGCCGCATCGCCTCACAGCGGTGCGATCCGGAGAAGTGCATGCTCGATCCCTTGGAGGGACGGATGAAGCTGCAGATCTCCTCGAGCCCGTCGGGCGTCAGCCAGCCCTGGCGGCGGCCGCGCTGGACCGCGAAGCAGTCGGCGGTCTCCTCGTCAGGCCCGCGAAACTGGTGGCCGCACTCGTGTGCGTAGATCCACAGTTTCACAGACGTCGGCACGCGTGCCATCAGCTTGGAATTCAGAATCAGAAAGCCCGGATAGGCCGCGCCGTAGTCGTCGAGTTTGTCGTCGATGACGGTTGGACGCTGGCCGCAGGTCATCCGGCGATTGTCGATCCTCAGTTCGCCGGGATTGATGATCCTCGCATCGCCGCCGACGTGCTTGGCATATTCCTCCGGCGTCGGGCCGGCATGAGACGGCGGCGCAACGAGCAGCGCGAGACCCCACGTGAGAAACGCGGTCACAAGCATCTTTGCCCAGCCGAGCAGCTCCCGGCCAAGGTATGCGCGGGCAACAATCACCGTAAATTCCTCTCAGATGTCCGCCGCCTGATCATCTCGGGATCATTGCCCGGCCGGTTTGTGTTTTCAACGCGGCATCACGACTTTTGCCTGGGGCGATCGTGCGACGCGGCGCGGGGGCCACAGTGGCGCGATGAGGCAACGCATCATCTTATTTTTGCCGCGTTATCCCGCCTTGGACTCGATGTGCTCCATGTCGGCGTCCGACAAGCCGAAGTGGTGGCCAATTTCGTGCACGAGGACATGCGTGATGAGATCACCGAGCGTCTCGTCACTGCTCGCCCAATAGTCGATGATCGGGCGGCGGTACAGCACCACGATGTCGGGTTGCGCGCCCGTGTCCATCACACTTTTGCGATCGAGACTGACGCCCTGGTAGAGGCCCATCAGGTCGTATTCGCTCTCGATGCCGAGGCTGTCGAGGACCTCGTCGGTCGCGAACTCTTCGATGCGGATCATCACGTCGGTGGTCAAGCGGCGGAACTCGTCCGGCAGGGCGCTCCACGCCGACTTGGCCATCGCCTCGAATGCGTCGAGGCTTGGCGCGCGGGCCGCCGTCCAGATTGGTTCTTTGCTCATCTCGATCGGCCTTCGCCTGCGGACGTGTGTCTCTCAGATGGCTGAAGCCGTCGCTGCAATCAAGTCGCCTGTCGAGTTGCTATGAGCGCCAATCCTTCTGCGAGGCGAACACGATCTGCGCGCCGACGAAGACGATCGCGAGGCGCGCGAGGTGATGCAAGGCGACATAGGCCACGTCGGCGCCGAGCACGAAGGCGAGCAGATTGAGCTCCGACTGTCCGCCGGGCGCGAACGCCATCAGCACTGAGACCTCATCGAAGCCGGTCGTTCGCGAGATCAGCACGACGACCACCGCAGTCACGATCAGCAGCAGTATGGCGTTGAGAATGCCCCACGCCATGGTGTGCGTGAATTCCTTGAGCGTCAGCCCGCGAAACTGGCAGCCGAGCAGCGCGCCCATGCCGATCTGGGCCAGGATCAGCAATTCGACCGGGAGCCGGACGGTCGTGTATCCGAGAGCGTGCGCGGCGCCGCTGACCAGCATCGGCCCGACGATCGGCGCCCCGACGAGGCCCAGCCGGTGCGCGAGGCCCCAGCCGATCCCGGCCATGCCGACCAGCGTCGCGAAATCGGTCAGGCTCATGGTGGCGAGCCGCGCGGGACTGGCAAACGGCGTCGAGGCCACGAGGCCGTCGTGAAGCTGCAGCCACAGCGGGACCGTGAAGACGATCATCACGATACGCGACGCCTGCACGAGGATCACGGTGCGCTGATTGGCGCCAGAGGACTCGGCCATGGCCGTCATGTCGGCGAGGCCACCGGGGACGGCCGAGAAAAACGCCGTCGCCGCGTCGAAACCTGCGAGGCGGCGATAGAACGTCAGGCTCGTCGCGATGATGACGATCATGAAGGGCACGAGCGCGAGGAGGCTGACGGTCATCGCGCCGAATTGGCCGAGAATGGCAGGCGTGAAGGCCGAGCCGACCGCGACGCCGAGTGTGGCCCGCAGCGGGCCCGCGAGCGGCTTGGGGCGTTCCATCGGCAGGCGCGCAACGGATGCAATGAGGCACGCGGTCAGGGAGCCGAGGAACCAGGGCAGCGGCAGGTGGAAGTAGAGGAAGAGGAGAGAACCGACCGTGCCGACAGCGAAGGCGAGCAGATAACGCGGGATCAGCGCCCACGCGGATTTCGCCGCTTTGGGCGCGCGCGCCTGCTCCTGTTCGTGCTGTCCCCGGCTGCCGCCGTCGGCCATCGTCTGCTTCCCCCGTCGTTTCGATGTCGTCGTCTACCAGCTCAGTGCGCCGACGATGGCTGCCGAGAGCAGCGATGCGAAGAATACCACCAGAAGCGAGCGTGGCCCGAGCGCCATGATATCGGCGCTGCGGCCCGGTGCCATCGCCACCAATCCCCCGATCATGATGCCGAGCGCGCCGAGATTGGTAAACCCGCAAAGCGCATAGGTGATGATCAGGCGGGAT
>CAZKZT010000065.1:0-5622 GCA_964557265.1 uncultured Hyphomicrobium sp. | reverse complement strand
CACGAAGAGCAGCGGGATCCATGCCGTTGCCGGGACGCTACTCCGCCGGTTTGATCTGATCTGCCTGCACCTTGCGTAGATGCAGGGTCAGCCAGATCGTCGCGATGACGACGATCGCCATCAATGGAATGGCGGCGAGGTTGAGGACCGTCCAGCCGGCACGCTGCTGGAGGAAACCGGCGGCCGCCGCGGCGGTCGCTGTGGTCGCGTAGACGGTGAAGTCGTGGCTCGCCTGGACCTTGGCGCGTTCGACGGGGCGATACGTGCGCGTCAGCAGCGTTGAGCCGCCGACGAACGTGAAGTTCCACCCCAAGCCGACGAACAGGTTGGCGATCAGGAAGTTCCAGTAGTCGACGCCGGCGAGATTGATGAGCGCACAGGCGAGTTGAATGAGGGCTCCCGTCGCGATGATCGGCAACTCACCGAAGCGCTGGATGAGAGAGCCGGTGAAGAATGACGGCAGGAACATCGCGATGATGTGGACCTGGATCACCGTCGCGCTGTCGGCGAACAGGTAGCCGCAGTCGAGCATCGCGAGCGGGGTCGCCGACATGACCAGCGTCATCACGCCGTAGCCGAGCATCGAGGCGATGAGCGCGACGCGATAAGTCGGCTGGCGCATGATTTGGCCGAGCGGGCGGCCGCCGCTCGCGCGCTCGGTGGCGGTGAGCCGCGGGATGCGGATGCCCTGAATGAGGACGATGCTGATCAGGCTGACGCAACTGGCCGCGATGTAGACGCCGGCGAAGGTCACCGGGGCGAACCAGTTGACGGTCCACTTCGCAATCTGCGGCCCGGCGAAGCCCGCGAGCACGCCGCCCAGCATCACATACGAGATGGCGCGCGCTTTGAATTCCTGCGGCGAGCTGTCGGCGGCGGCGAAGCGATAGTACCAGGCGAAGGCTGCCGACATGCCCTGCAGGAACGTCGCGAAGCAAAGCAGCTCGAAGCTGCGGATATACACGGCGTAGGCGCCAACGAGACCGAACACGACACCGAACAGCAGCCCGACCGTGAAGCCGGCGCGACGGCCGATACGGTCCATCAGCATCGACGCCGGAAACGTCGTTGCCATGATGCCGAGCTGGACAAGGAAGACGGGCAACGTCGAGAGCGACTTGTCCTCACCGAGCAGGGCGTGCGCGGCCAGTGGGCTGGTTGCAATACCCATCCCCTGGATGGACATGAACAGACCCTGGGCCAGCGCAAGCAGGCTCACATTGCGCCGCAGAGACGGCGGACTTTGTAATTCCGACATAGGCGCTGTCAGCTCCGGGCTTGGACGCGCTTGTTTCCCGATTGCGAGACCGGGGGGCGCGACGCGCCACCGGGCCGGACCATCTGCGAATCGGGCGCCGAGGTCCAGTCTGGCGAAGGGGCCGGATCGTCTGGCAGCCGCGAATACAGCGCATGGCTGGCCGCGCGGAGGGGGCTGGGGGCGCGCTGAACGCCGGAAAGATAAGGCGGGAGCTGGATTTGGAAACCATGGTGCAAGTCCCGTGTGCAGTGCGGTGCCACAGGCAACTTTCTTTATTGCAACGCATTATCCGCAGACTTAGTGTTGCGCCGCGAAAAAGCATGTGCGCGCAGAATGCGCGCTTGCATGGGAGCAAACTGGGGGAGCCGGACCATGACCATCATGTCCAGGAAGGCCTACTATTTCGAGGATCTTCAACTCGGAATGGAGGCGAGCTTTGCCAAGACCGTGACCGAGGCTGATATCGTCGGTTTCGCCGAGGTGACCGGCGATAAGAATCCGGTCCATCTGGATGCCGATTTCGCGTCGCGCACCCTGTTCAAGGAGCGCATCGCGCACGGTATGCTGACTGGCGGCTACATCTCCGCTGTGTTCGGCATGGAGTTGCCAGGTCCGGGCGCGATCTACATTTCGCAGACGCTCAACTTCAAGGGTCCGGTGCGGATCGGCGACGAGGTCGTCGCCAAGGTCCAGGTCGTCGAGCTGTTCCCCGCCAAGCGGCGTGCGCGCTTCGAATGCGTCTGCTCGGTCGGCGGCAAGCCCGTGCTCGACGGTGAGGCGGTGCTGATGGTGTCCGCACGTCCGGCCTGAGACAGGCTGGACGCTCGCGCATGGCGCCTCGGGCGGCTATCCTCGCATCTCTCTGCTGCGCGCCGAAAGGGAATGCGCCAGCATTCCCGATGCGGTTCCAGTGCGGGCCCCGTTACGGGGCAAAGGGCTGAAGACGGCGATGGACGTGTTCGAGCGCTACGATCTCTTGCCGCAGGCCGTGCGCGGAGCGGCGGTGGCGATCGGCAATTTTGATGGTGTGCACAAGGGACATCAGACTCTGATCGCCCGCACGCGCGAGGCTGCGACCCGGCTTGGCGTGCGCGCGGGAGCGCTGGTGTTCGAACCCCATCCGCGCGAATTCTTCCAGCCGTCGCGGCCGTTGTTCCGGCTGACCCCGCTGCCGCAGAAACTCAAATTGCTGGAAACCTACGGCGTCGACGTCACATTCGTCATCGCGTTCGAGCGCGAATTCGCGACCATGTCGGCGGAGACCTTCGTCGAGAAGGTGCTGGTGGCCGGGCTCGGCGTTTCACACGTTGTCATCGGTCATGATTTCCTGTTCGGGCGCAGCCGCACCGGCAACGCCGAGCAGATGATCGAACTCGGCCGCAAGGATGGCTTCGGCGTCACCGTGGTGGCGCCGGTCGGCAGTGCCGGCGAGATCTACTCATCGAGTGCGGTGCGCGCTGTGCTCGCGCAAGGCGACGTAAAGGGAGCGGCAGAGATGCTGGGACATCGCTGGAAAGTCGAAGGGATCGTGCAGGGCGGCGCGCGGCGCGGTACCGGGCTCGGCTATCCGACGGCGAACATCGCGCTCGGCAAGGGGGCAGCCCTCGCACATGGCATCTACGCGGTCCACGTCGATGTCGAGGGCGCGCGTCACCAGGGTGCGGCCTACCTCGGCACGCGACCGACGTTCGATGATGGTTCGCCGGTACTCGAGGTGTTCCTGTTCGACTTCGACGACGACCTCTATGGCCGCCGCATCGAGGTGGAGTTCGTCGAGTTCCTGCGCGGCGATCGCAAGTTCGATGGACCGGACGCGCTGAAGGCACAAATGGATGCCGATTGTGCCCGCGCCCGCGAGATCCTCAGCGCGGACAGCGCGCGGTAACGATACGCGTGCCCCCAACGTGCCGTTTCGGGACGGACCGGTTCGTTTACCGTCCGCCTTCGTAGACGCGAAAGACACGGCGCTGGCTGCGCACGAGGCGCGAGCGCGCAAAATCGCTTCTGAACGGGTTGGCATGGGCCATTTGGCGTGCCACCGCGAACGGACGGCCGTCGGGCCAGACCACCTCGCTCGTCGCGATGCGTCCCGGGATCAGCTGTTCGCTGCCGAGCCAAGGCTCGTGGTTGACGGTCGATATGGCGCCCAGCATGCGCGTGATGCGCTCTTCGGTATGGACGAGCGGCAGCATGATGATCTCGAAACGCGCGGAGCGTCCGGAAATGCTCGGCAAGTCGACGTCGATGAGGCCGACAGCGCCCTGCTGCGTCACGGCTTCGAGAATGGGCTTGAGATCAACATGATCTTCACCGTCGAGCAGATCGGTGAAGTCGCGCCCGCGCAATTCGTAGCCGAGTTTCTCGCCGATCCGTGTGCCGGCAAGCCGGAACCGATGCCCCTGTCCCGGTTCACACTCGATCATGAATGTTTCGGGCAGGATTGCCGAAAAGAGCGCTGGCTCGATCTCGAAGCGACGCGGCGCAAGGCGAGCGCCGCGCACGTCATTCCAATACTGATAAAGTACCTGACTGGTCGTATTCTGCATTCCCGATCCCTGACAGAGCGGAGTCATCCCCACCATTAACGTGTGCATCTCCGACCGGTGCGGCAGGCTGTCCGGCTCAAAGCAGGACAGGCGCGCACGGAATGGGCTTGCACCAGCCACAATCAGCAGCTTTCGTGCCAGTTAACGAACGTGCCAGAAGGGGCGCGGGGAAATAGTTGCCGTCGGACCCCGGTCCGGGCTACGTGCTGATCGCGTCAGAACAGGAAATCTACGTGGCCCGTGAACCGATCCTCAATGTGCCGGCCATTGTCTTGGCGGTGCTGGCCCTCCTTGCGGCAGTCCACGGCGGCCTCGCGCTGCTGTCCGAGCAAAGCGACGAGTATCTCGTGTGGGCGCTGGCGTTCATTCCCGCGCGGTATATTGGTTTCGCTGACCAGATCCCCGGCGGGCCGATTGCGGCATGGACCTCCTTCGTGACGCATCAGTTCGTTCACGGTGATATGACCCACCTGCTGATCAACAGCGCCTGGCTGCTGGTTTTCGGCAGCGCGGTGGCCAAGAGAATCGGAGCCGTCAGGTTCGCGGTGTTCGGCCTGCTCTGTGGTATTGCGGGTGCGGCGTTGTTCGGCATGATCCGCTGGGGTGAAGCGGTGCCCATGGTCGGTGCGTCCGGCGCGATATCGGGATTGATGGCCGCGGGCTTTCGGCTGCTGCTGCCCGCTATCGACAATGGTGATTTTGACGAGATGCGCGAAGAACCGCGCTCGGTGCCGCTGGCGACGCTTGCGGAATGCCTGCGCAGCCGCCGCGTGATGTTTGCCGTCGCCGCGTTCGTGGTCGTCAATTTCGCGATCGCATTTGCCGCTCCGATGCTGACCGATGCTGCGGGAATTGCCTGGGAGGCGCACCTCGGCGGTTTCGCCGCCGGTTTCCTGTTTCTCGGCGTCTTCGATCTGCCGCAGCGCATCGACGCGATAACCTAGAGCGCGTCCGCCTTTTGCGGAATCGGCGCGGTCGCCCGAACGCATCCATCGAGAGCGTGAAGCAGACTCTAGCGGGTGTGACACGCGGGCGCAGGTTTCTCGTATACAGCGTTCCAGTCGCGCTGTCGGTGAATCCGCGCGCGCTGGTTGCAGAACGTCGCACCATCCGGAACATTAAATTTTCGCACGCCTGGGGCGAAGCGCTTGCGCACGGCAGGAACACACCCGACATCCCTGGGTGAATTCATAACCGAGGGAGCGAACTACCGATGGCATTGAACCCCGAAGAGCGGCACGCGATCACCGATCTGTTCGACCGCATGCGGGAGACGGGCCTCCAGGAGAAGGACTCGGAAGCCGAGGCGCTGATCAATCAGCTCATCCGGCGCCATCCCGACAGTGCGTATATGCTGGTGCAGTCCGTGCTGATCCAGGAGCAGCAGTTCGAGGAATACGAGCAGTACATGGATGACCTGGAGGCGCGGAACAAGGAACTCGAGGCGCAGCTCGCAGGCAACAGCCGGCCGGCTTCGGGTGGTTTCCTTGGTGGCGCGCGCCGCGCATCGGCACCGTCACCGCGGGACAACTACGACGACCAGCGCGGCGGAAGCGGCATTCCGCCGATCGGATCGCGTACCGGACCTGGACGTTACGATCAGCAGGCGGCGCCGGAGCAGCCGTGGCGCGGCCGCGAGCCTTCATATGCTTCGTCGTCCGGGCGTCCGAGCGCACCCCCGCCGCAGCAGGCACAGCAGGGCGGTGGCGGCGGCTTCCTGAGGACGGCGGCCGCGATGGCGGCGGGCGTTGCAGGCGGTGCGTTGCTGTCCAACACACTCGGCGGCATGTTCGGCGGCAACAAGGGCGAGGCGCAAGC
>CAZKZT010000064.1:0-13461 GCA_964557265.1 uncultured Hyphomicrobium sp. | reverse complement strand
GGCACCCTTCTTCCAGCCGGCTTTGTCGAGAAGCTCATTGGCCTTCGCGACATTGAATTCGAACTTCGTCGTCTTGGAGCGGAAACGCTCAGGATTATTGAGGAAGTTGGCGGTGGCGACGCCGGTGCGGCCGTAGATGTGATCCTGAACCGACTGACGATCCACCAGCAGCATCATCGCCTGTCGCACGGCCGGATCGGAGAACGCCGGGTGCTTCGTCTTGATGCTCGAACGCTCGCCATCGACCTCTTTCCACGGGTCGGTGGAGTTGAGCTGGATGAACTCGATGTTGCCACCCGGGACGACGTGGACCTCACCTTTGCCGCCGGTCTCGAGGCGTTTCAGGATCGCATCTTCGACCTGCATGTTCCATGCATAGTCGTATTCGCCGGTCTGCAGCACGGCGCGCGCAGCGGATACGGCATCACCGCCGCCCTTGACTTCGAGCGTGTCGAAGTAGGGCTGGTTCGGAATGTGGTAGTCGGCATTGGCCTCGGCACGGATCGTGTCGCCGGGCTTGAAGTCGACGATCTTGAAGGCACCGGTGCCGACGGGCTTCAGGTTCGCCGGCGCTTCGCGCGATTTGGCGCCCTTGAAGTCTGCGAAAAGATGCTTCGGGATGATCTGGCCGGCGACGCCGACGAACGTATCGGCCCAGAACGGGGTCGGCTTGTCGAAGATCACCTTGACGGTGAAATCGTCGATCTTCTCGACCTTGACGTCCTTATAGCTGCCGCTCGTCACTGCCGATGTCGCAGGATCTGAGGCGAATTCCCACGTGAAAACCACGTCATCGGCGGTGAACGGCTTGCCGTCGTGCCACTTCACGCCCTGCTTGAGCTTCCACGTTACAGACTTGCCGTCCGCTGCGACGGCGCCATTCTCGCGGCTCGGAACCTCGGCGGCGAGTGCCGGGTACAGGTTACCGTCAGAGTCCCAGCCGGCGAGCGGCTCGTAGAAAATGCGCGAGGCGTCCTGGTCCTTGGTGCCGGTGGCAAAGTGTGGGTTGAGGAGCGTGGGGGCCTGCCAGTAGAGAATGCGGAGTGCACCGCCGCCGCCGCGCTTCTTCGGCTTGTATTCGAATTTGGTGTCCGCGCGCGCAACGCCAACGAAGTCGAGCATCTGGCTGGCCATTGGCGCGGTAAGGCCTACCATCAGCATTTTGTTGATGAAGGACCTGCGGCTCAGCTTGCCGTCCTTCACCTTGCCGAGAAGCGCGCGCAGTTCATGCTCTTTCATGTGTATCTCCAGAAACCTCGATACTTAATGCGGCCTGTCGTGGGGCTTACTGCCACTCCCCAGCCGTTTGCCTGGATTGCATAAAATCAGTACGGCTCGGCGCGGTCAATGATCGTCGCGCACATAAGCTTATTGTGGATTGCTCTTTTACTTCGCTACAATTGCCGAAAGAACCGGCATTGACCGGTTCCCCAAAAAAGGCCTGACGGGAGGAAAGCATGGTTTCGACGCTCGGTGAGCTTCTGCCTTTTGCTGCGCGCCGTTACGGCAACGCGGCGGCTGTCGTGGTCGGCAGCAATCAGCTCACATATCGTCAGCTCGACGAGGCATCGAACGCCTTCGCCAATGGGCTCGTCGGCGCCGGCGTCGAGCCGGGCGATCGCGTCATGCTGTACGGGCCCAACTCGATCGAATGGATGATCGCTTACTACGCGATCGCCAAGACCGGGGCCGTCGTCAATCCGATCAACGTGATGTTGACGCCGAGTGAGGTGGCCTTCGTTGTCGAAGACTCGGACACGCGTGTGATCGTTGCTGCGGCCGACAAGGCCGAACCGTTGATGGCGCTCAAGGGCCGCGGCGAGTTGTGCGAAATCGTGACCTGGGGCGAGCCGACACCGACCGGCGCCACGCCGTTCGATCTCTGGCTCAAACTCGGCGCAACCACATTCGAGGCCGTGCGGCGGGGGCCGAAAGACACCGGCGCGATCTGCTACACGTCCGGCACGACGGGGCACCCCAAGGGTGCGGTGCAGAGTCATCGCTCGATCGTCACGGCCGCCTGCGCCGCCGCCATGATGGGGACCCGTACCGCTGCCGACACGATCGTGTCGCCGCTCCCATGTCCGCACGTCTACGGGAGTGCTGTGTTCAACTCCGGTCTTCTGGTCGGCGCCAAGATGGTGATCCTGCCGCGTTTCACCGAGGAAGGCATGTTCGCGGCCATTCAGGACCATCGGGCAACGATCGTCGATAGTGTGCCCACGGCTTACTACTACATGCTCTCGCACCCGAAGTTTGACAGTTACGATCTGTCATCGCTGACCCGATGCACGGTGGGTGGACAGTCGCTGCCGGTCGCGAAGTCGCTGGAGTGGACCGAGCGCACAGGCGCGCCGGTTCTCGAATTGTGGGGCATGACCGAGCTCGCCGGCGCCGCAACTTTCAATCCTTACTACGGCATCAACAAACCTGGCACGATCGGCATTCCGATCCCCGGTTTCTCCTGCAAGATCGTCGACGTCACTGATGCGGACAAGGAGATGCCGCAAGGCGAGCGCGGGGAGTTGATGGTCAAGGGGCCGCTGGTCATGGACGGCTACTACGGCAACCCGGAGGGGTCGCGCGATGTCCTGCGGCCGGACGGATGGATGCACACCGGCGATATCGCGACCGTCGATGACGACGGCTACTACACGATCGTCGATCGCAAGAAGGACATGATCAACACCGCTGGATTCAATGTCTATCCAGCAGAACTCGAACGCATCCTTTGCGGTCATCCGTCGGTCGCGCTGGCGGCCGTACGCGGGGTGCCGGATGAAGCCAAGGGCGAACTCGCCAAAGCCTATGTGATGTTGAAGCCCGGCTCAGCCGCGAGCGGCAAGGAACTCGCAGATCATTGCCGCCAGCACCTTGCGGCTTACAAGGTGCCGCGCGCGGTACAGTTCGTCGAAAGCGTGCCGATCACATCGTCGGGAAAGATCATGCGCCGGTTGCTCAGTGACGTCGACGACGGCCAGGTTGTGCTCGGCGACGTCGTGGTCAGGCGGCCCGGCTGAAGTCTTATTTCTCGCGGCGGGAGGCGCCGGCAAGCCAGCCGAGCCACGCCCAGAGCCCGCCGAGGATGAACGAGAGGACAAAAATTCCAACGAACAGGCGCGGGTGGTCGGGAGATAGACCGAGCTTCATCACCAGCCACGCGAAAAGGACGCCAGCCGCGCCGGCCGCGAACGCCCCGACGATGATCTTCTGCGGCTGGTCGGCACGGCGACCGATGAGATAACCAGTGACGATCGTGCCGGGGTTCATCACCGCGTGGGTGACGACCTCGATGAGGTCGGGCGGAATGCTGTTGAGTATGGACACCGGATCGTCCTGTCGCTGCGCTTCAGCTCTTGTCGGCCTTGGCCGCGATCTCGTCCTTGAGCTTCTCTTCCTCGTACTGGATGAACCAGCCGACCATCTGTCGCCAGAGCGCCTCGCACATGTCGGGCGGAATGCCCTTTTCTTCGGCGAGTTTGCGCACCCGGTCAAAAACCTGCTGGTTTCGCCAAGGTACGTTGGCTTCCTGCTTGAGGCCGAGCTTGATCTGCCAGGCGCGCTCGACGTAGCCGAAGCGCTCGGCGATCATGCCGACCAGCGCTGTGTCACAGCGGTCGATCTCGACGCGGACATCGGACAGGTCCTTGCAGTCCTGGGGTAGACGCTTGGGTGTCGTGGTGCTCATCGCGGCCTCTCGAGTGCGCTGGAATGTCTGTGTTGGAAATGCCGGCGGACCCACGTCGGCCGCGGGCCCGCTCGGCGCCAATGGCTTTATTTCTTCGCTGCGCGCTCGGCGAGCACTTTGCGGGCGATGCGGAAGCATTCGACGCCGGCCGGGAAACCCGCGTAGATCGCGATCTGGTGGAGGATCGCCTTCAGCTCATCCTGCGTCACACCGTTGTTGAGGGCGCCGTTGAGGTGGAGTTCCCACTCGTGCATGCGGCCGAGCGAGGCGAGCATCGTCAGGTTCATCATCGAGCGGATCTTCGGCGGGATCGTCGAATCGCCCCAGATCTTGCCCCAGCAGAACTCGTTCAGCATGTCCTGGAAGTCGGCGTTGAAAGCATCCGCCGTCGACAGGCTTTTCTCGACGTATTCGGCGCCGAGCGTCGACTTGCGTGCGTTGAGACCCTTCTCCCACAATTCGCGATCCATGATTTCCTCTCCCGTTTCCTTACCCCATCACCGTCGATGCGGTCCGGGGCGACTTGTTGCACCCTTTGGCCCGGCTCTCAAGCCGTTGACGCGCCTAGGTGGCCGTCGTTGCGGGCGCATCGTGTCGACATGACGCCGGCCGCCTCCGATGGCGCGACGCACAAATGTGGCGCTCTCGACACATAGGTTAACCCGTTTTCGGACGAAGCCTGAAGCTGCCCTTTTGGTGCCCGATTGCTCCCATCATTCCATGCTCATTGGACACAGCACGGGTGCCGCCGCGGCCACAGCGGGAAGCGCCCATTTTGCGCGATAAACTGGATTGGATTCGAGATGCGTAGCCTCCCGGCATTCATCGTTGCGGCACGGAGGACGGCGATCGGCCGGATTGGAGGGCTGCACCGCGGGCGCCGGGTCGAAGATCTGGCCGCGCCGGTGGTGGAGGCTGTCCTCAAGGATGCCGGCGTCGATGTGGGCGACGTGGACGAGATCATCGTCGGCAACTGTACCGCGGGCGACAATCCGGCGCGGCTGATCGCGCTCGCGGCCGGACTTCCCGTCACGGCGATGGCGACGACGGTGGATCAGCAGTGCGCGTCCGGCCTCGAGGCGATCCTGGCGGCGACGCGCCGGATCGTGGCGGGCGAAGCCGATGTGATCGTGGCCGGCGGCGCCGAGTCCATCTCGACGGCACCCTGGCGCATCGCCAAGCCGCGCAGTTTGTTTCAGACGCCCCACTTCATCCGCCCCGATCCGGTCGGCGCACCGCCGACGGCCGAGCATGTGCCCCACCAGTCGTGCGAGACGCTGGCGGGCCGTCTCGGCATCAGTCGCGCGGAGCAGGACGCCTGGGCCGCGAAGTCCCATGCCCGGGCGTCACTCGCTCGCGAGGCGCGGCGTTTCGTCGGGGAGATCGTGCCGCTGCGCGCGACGACGGAAGAGGCGCGCGACCAGAGCGCCGTCGAGCCGGAGTTGGATGACCTCGCCGACCTCGAACCGATCGCGGGGGAGGGTGGCACGCTGACCGCCGGCAATATCAGCGCGCTGCACGATGGTGCGGCCTTCGTCGTCGTGGTCTCCGAGGCGGAGTGGAAGCGGCGCGGGAAGCCGCCGGCGCTGCGGCCGATGCTCAATGCTGCGCTCGGCGTCGCGCCGGGGAGCGAAGCGGAGGCGCCGATCGCGGCGGTACAGAAGCTGTACGGGCGGATGAACGGCTTCGATCGCAGCACGATCTCAGCATTCGAGTTGAGTGAGGCGTCGGCGGTGCAGGTGATCGCGCTCTGCCGCGAGCTCGGTATTGACGAGAGCGCGGTCAATGCGGATGGCGGCGCAGTTGTGCGCGGCCAGCCGCTTGCAGCGTCGGGCGCCGTTCTCGTGGCGCGTCTGTTCTCGCGCCTCGTACGGCAGGAGGACAAGCGCGGGAAGGGCTACGGTGTCGCCACCCTCGGCGCCAACGGTGGCCTCGGCCTCGCGGCGCTGTTCGAGCGCGCCTGACGCGGCGAGCGCACACTTTTTGATGTTCCGCGCGACGGAAGCCCGCCTTTTACCACGTTCCAGCACCGGTTTTGGTCATCAGCAGGCCGCAATCCAGGCGTGAAAGCGCCCAGGAAACGTGGTTAAAATCTGTCTGAGGGCAACGTGCGCGTGCGCGCAGGTGCGGGCTGAGCGGAGAGTTGGATGGAGGGCGTTGATCTGGTCGCCATCTCGCGATGGCTGTCGTCGCCGGAGTTTCTGAAGGCTGCGGCCGTCTTCGTCGGTGTCATTCTCACCCTCAAAGTAGCCTCGAAACTTCTCGAGGGCGGTCTCATCGAGACCATCAAGCAGGCATTCACGACCAACTGGCAGCTCACTGTTCTCGCGACCAGCGCCTTTCTGCTGTCGGTCGCTGCCGGCTCGCGCACCTGGGACGGCATGGCCCAGTTTACCGGCGAGCCGGTCCTGTCGCTGCTCATCACCTTCGGCCTCCAAGGCGTGATGCTCATCATCGCGTGGCTGATCGGCGAGAGCTTCGCGGCGGGCCTCGCTTCGGGTCGCTCCAAGGCTGCGCATGGGGGCGTTATCCGGCGGTTCTCAGGTGGCGTGGCCGGGCTCGTTGTCGGCGGGTTGCTGTTCACGGCCGCCGCTGTGCTCGGCGCACTCTACCTCGGCCTCATCGATCCGAGCCGCCCGGCATGGGGCCTCGCCGCCAACGACAAACTGATCCAGCAGATCACCTTCGGCGCCATCGCGATCATGCTGATCGGGCCGCTGTTCATGGCGCGCAGTGGCGGCATCATCGGCGACTACGCCAACGGCATCCGCATCGTGCTCGGCAATGCGGTGCTGTGGATCATGTTCTTCGCAACCGCCGGGACCGCCGTCTTCTTCTCCTACATCTCGCTGTTCGACTCGATCTTTCCCGCCAGCGAGCGTGTGCGTGCCGCCGAGATCCGCGCGATCAACCAGGTCTCCGGCATCGTTGCCGACGTTGGCGAGCTGGCAACGCGCCGACGTATCGCCGAAGCGGATGCGCTGTTCCAGTCGCAGGCTTGGGGCGCCTACGAGCACGAACTCGACAAGGCGGTGCGGCTCGCTTCGGTCGCGCCGGAGAAGATTCGCGAGGAGATGGTGCGCGTGCTCCGCGAGCAGGAGAGCCGCATCGCACGCCTCGAAGAACAACGGGCCAACGCATCAGGCGGTCAGGCAGGGCTCGCGCAGCGCAAGACGGCACTCGGCGAGGAACTCGGCCGCCTGACGGCCGAGCGGCCGGAAGTCGCGGTCGCGGTGCAGGAGCAGAAGACTGTCGTCAGCGGCGTCGAGCGGCGGCTCGATGAGCAGCGGGCCAAGGTGATGGCCGAGGAGAAGGGCGTCGAGGGTTCAGGCAAGGCCGGGCGCGGCCAGTTCTGGCGGGCAGCGCGCGAAGAAGAAGGGAAGATGCAGGCCGAGATGCAGGTCGCGCGCGAACGCTTGAAAGGGCATGAGACGCGCCTCGGCGGCATCGACAAGCGGATCGCGACGATCCGGGCCGAGATTGCGCAGATCGACGGTGATCTCGCGAAGCTCGTCGGCGAAGCTGAGACGGCGCAGCGCATGATCGCCGTCGCCAAGACGGCCGGGACTGGTGATCGCCAGGAGATGACCGATCCGTCGGCGACGGCTGCCGCGCTGGAGCGTGAGCGCCAGAATTTCCGCCAGAAGCCGGAGCAGGCATCGCTTGCGACGCTGCAATCGCTGTGCACGACGCTGCAAGGCGTCAGCCTGAAAGTGGCGTCGCTGCGTAACGACGCCGCCGGGATCGATTGCGATCCCAAGCAGGCAACCGAAGCCGCTGCGCCTGTATTCGCGCTCAATGCCGGCCTCGCCGCGTACGCGCAAAACTGTGCCGGCGGCGATCGCCTGCCGCAGACGGGCGGTACCGACGCGCTGCTGTCGTTCGGCCGCAAGTGCCTGCAGGATTCGGGCCTCGCGTCACGCGAAGCCGCACCGCTTGCCGCGCGCTTCTCCGCACTCGATCTTTCGCGTGACGACAAGGCGCACAAGTTCGTCGTCAGCGCCAACGCGTTCACCGATGGCAACCGCCTCGCCTATCTGGCGCTCGCCCTTGCGATCGGTATGGACACCCTGATCCTCATGGCGGCGCTGTTCGGCGCCAGCGCGGTACGGTCGCCGCTGACCGATCTCGATGGCATCAGTGAACTGACGCCCGAGCAGCTCGAAGCGGCAATCGATGCGACGCTGCTGCAGACGGCGGAGCCAGCGCGCACGTTGTCGGCGCTGCTGCAGGCGCAGCGACCGATATCTGGGACGAACGGCTACACGTCGGAAATCTGGATCGACGATCAGGATCCAATGGGCGACGACATGCGCGCGGTGCTGACGGCAGGCGCCTCGATCGGCGCGGTGCGCCCGTACGGCGACGGCCGCTCGCAGTTCCAGATCAAGACCGGCCTGTCGCGTTACATCGCGGTCGCGCAGAAGAAGAAGTGGCCAAAGAAGAGCGAGGAAGCCACGCGGCGCGATTTGCTGCGCGTCGTTGGCGTGGCGCTTCTGCCCGACACGAAGGACAACGCCGAGGCGGTGATCGAGGAGCTTCACCCGATTTCCGATCTCGACGGGTATGCGGCGGAGGTCAATGTCAACGCCCTGGCCGACGAGTCGCGGCTGCGCTTGATCCGTGGTGTGCTCGGTGCGGGCGCAACGGTATCCGGCGCGGTTCTGCGCGATCAGCGCAGCGATGGGCGCTACTTCGTCAGCAGCGATTTCTACCGCACCCTGCTGCTGATGCGCGCAGGCGAGTACGGGCCACGCGGTGGCGGCCCGGCGTTGCCCGGACCCCGCCCGGACAATCCGCGGCGCCTGCAGGACGAGCCGCCGCGGATGATCACAAGCGGCGCGAAGCCACCGCGATCGTCTGGTTCGCCGAGCCTCACCCAGCGGCTTGAAACGTACGCCGCGCGTCCGTCGTTGCGCCATGAGGGGCATGATGCCGCTGTTCGGTCTGGTCGCGTGGATGCGGCGCTGCGTGCCGAGCAGGTCGATGCGCGCGCCTACATCGATGAGATCATTTCGCGCCTCGGTTTCAATGCGGACTCCGCGACCATCGACTGGCTGCGGGCGGATGATGAGGAGCGCCCGAAACGCGCTGGCGCCGCGCTCGACAAGCTGATGGAGACGAAGACCACGCTCGGCGCTCAGGTGCGAGAGCTGGACCGGGCCGGGCGGGCACAGATCGATAGCGAAGCCCAACGGTTGTGCAATGGCGTTGATGCGGCGCATGCTCAGGCGATCAACGCAGCTGCCATCGAAGTCTACGAGGCTCTGCCGATGCTGGTTTTGTTGCCGGGTGGGCGGTTCGAGGAGGTGTTGCGGTTTTGTCTGGACAAGCTGGATGACGCAGGCGCGCCAGACAGTGGCCATCGCGACATCGACTACCGGATGCAGCGGCAGATGCGGATGCTTGCCAACGAGCTGGCACAGCTGGACCGGGCGACTCACGACTCGTGGGGCAAGGTCGAAAGCCTGCTGCTCAACTACGACGAGCAGGGCGTTCCGCTCATGGTGGTGCGGAACTGAGCCGGCGAGGCTTCCGGCGTTTCAACACTTCAGCAAGTTAATGGAAGTAAACTAAAAGGCACGCGGCCCGCCTTGACGGCCCAGCCTTGACGACATGGGCGTGTTTGGCGCATGAGCGGGGCATCGCCCGTTCTCTGCGGCAGCAGCAACTCGAGGACGGTCAGGAGTTAAGGTAGATCAATGACCACGACTGCATCCCGCCGGGCCTCGATCGATCGGCAGACCAAGGAAACGCGGATCACCGCGAGCATCAATCTCGACGGCACGGGCGCGTATGACATCGCGACCGGCGTCGGTTTCCTCGATCACATGCTGGAGCAGCTCGCGCGCCATTCGCTGATCGACATCGAGCTCAGGGCGGAGGGTGACCTTCACATCGACTTCCACCACACCGTCGAGGATTGCGGCATCGTGCTCGGCCAGGCGCTGGCCAAGGCGCTGGGCGATAAACGCGGCATCACGCGCTATGCGAACGTCGACCTGCCGATGGACGAAGCGATGACGCGCGTGGCGATCGATGTTTCGGGACGGCCGTATCTCGTGTGGAACGTGACATTCACGCGCCCCAAACTCGGCGAGATGGACACCGAGCTATTCCGCGAGTGGTTCCAGGCCTTCGCCCAGAACGCGGGCATCACGCTGCATGTGACCAACGTCTACGGCGAAAACAACCATCATATCGCCGAGACATGCTACAAGGGCCTCGCCCGTGCACTGCGCGCCGCGATCACCATCGATCCCGGCCAGGCGTCTCGGGTGCCATCGACCAAGGGGACGCTGTCGATTTAACGGGCGACCGTCGAGGAGTAGAGCGTTGCGCGTCTATACCATTCACGAGATGGCCGACCCACCCGCTGACCGGATCGACCGCGCCGAGGCCCTGCGCTTCGTGCGCGAAGGGTTCTCCTGGTCCGCGGCGATCTTCGCCCCGTTGTGGATGCTCGTCAAAGGCCTGTGGCTGGCCCTTGTGCTGTACATCGCTGTCACCGTCCTTTTGTCGGTTGGCATCAAGGCGACGGGCCTCAGCAGCGAGATGGCCTCGGTGTTGTTCCTGGCGTTGCACGTGTTGATCGGCTTCGAGGCCGATACGATCCAGCGATGGACACTGGCGCGCAATGGTTGGCAGACCGTCGGCGCGATCACGGGACGGGATGCGCTCGATTGCGAGCGGCGGTTCTTCGACGCGTGGTTGCCCGAGCAGCCGATGCTGCGGCCGGAAACACTGTCGAGCTCGCATTTTCTCGGCAATGGCGATAGTGCTGCCGGCATCCGCCGCTCTGAAGGACGCCCCGGTCCGTGGCGCTCCGCCTTCTCGTCCCTGCGCCGGCGCTGACACGACGAGCGACATCATGGATCGCGTTGCCATCATCGACTACGGCTCCGGCAACCTCCACTCGGCGGTGAAGGCGTTCGAGCGCGCCGCACGCGAGGGCGGATCAGGCGCCGAGATCCTGCTCACGGCGGACCCTGCTGTGGTGAAGGCTGCCGACCGCATCGTTCTGCCGGGCGTCGGAGCGTTCGCCGATTGCTATCGCGGGCTGCACAAGGTAGCGGGCATGCGCGATGCGCTCGAGGAGGCCGTACGCGCGAAAGGACGGCCGTTCCTCGGTATCTGCGTCGGCATGCAGATGATGGCGAGCCGTGGCCTCGAGTACGGCGTGCACGAGGGACTCGATTGGATCGGCGGCGAGGTCGATGCGATTCAACCCTCCGATCCTGCGCTGAAGATCCCGCATATGGGCTGGAATACGCTGGACGTGTGCCGCAGCCATCCGCTGCTCGCCGGCATACCGACCGGCGGCGACGGTCTGCACGCCTACTTCGTGCACTCGTTTCACATGACCACCGCCGATGAGGACGATCTCGTGGCGGTGACCGATTATGGTGGTCCGGTTACCGCGCTCGTTGCGCGCGAGAACATGGCCGGCACGCAATTCCATCCAGAGAAGAGCCAGCGCCTCGGCTTGGCGCTGATTGCCAACTTCCTCAGCTGGCGGCCCTGAGCGGCTCCCGTTCGGCAGGCGCCTGCGTCGTGTCGGGCATGGTCTCTGCCGGCATCGGGAAGGCGAGGACGTTGGTTGCGTTAACTTCATCCTCGCGGCGGCGACGGCGGAACCAGCGCAGGCCGGTGTTGCGGAACGCAGCCTCCTCACGCACGGACTGAACCAGCAGGCCGTCATGCTCATCGAGGAGGCGCCCCAGGCGGTTCTCGATCATGCTCTGCTCGGTGTCCGTGCGCAGGTACCAGACATTCGCGAGCGGCCGCGCCCACGCCTCGCCGAGGGCCATGATCGCGTCGGCCAGATAGGGCTGGTTCATCGCGGGATTGGCGAGGTCATAGGAGACGAGATAGGTGCGCATGGCGGGGCTCCGTGGGGCATGTTCTGCGTCGCCTCATCGGCGAGAACGTAGATAGAACATGCCGTGATTCGGGGCTTTCGTCGACGGAAAGTTGCGTGTTTGTTCTCATTGCGGCGCGGGGCGCACCGACGCGTCCGGCCAGCGCCGGCGGAAGTGTCGATGCCTGCCGGTTTTCAGCGAAATGTTTCGTCGGCGGGCGGTGCAGGATGTTGGATCCTGGTGCCGTCGGTGCGCACTTCCTGCAGGATGTGGAAGCCCTCGAACTGCGGCCCGCCGACGGTCAGTGGCTTGGTCGTCTCGTTGCCGGCGCGCGCGTGTGCCTTCCGGAACGCTTCCGATTTGGTCCATCCGACGAAGTCATCGAAACTGCGCCAGATCGTATGTGAGGCGTAGAGCTGATGGTCCTCGCGCTCAGGGCCTTTCAGAAGGTGGAACTCGACGAATCCAGGGACTTCGTGGAGGTAGCTTTCTCGGTTCTGCCAGAGCTGCTCGAAATCGCCGGCGCGCTCCTTGATGACGCGAAATCGGTTCATGGCGATGTACATCGTGTTCTCCTGGCCGCGGGGGCGTTCGAGGCTGGACTGATGCTATCACGGACCGGCTCCACGTCTGCGGCGTGATTACGCGGCCCATGCAAACATTTGCTCTCGCCAGCTGAGTGCCGAAATCCTATTTTCTTGACCACGATAGTCAAGTATAGGATGGGGGATCATGACGAAACACTGGAGACCGGCAATGACCCGCGAGGGACCGGATGGGGCTGCGCCCCACGGCGGGGGCAGTACGCCTCAGCCAACACCGATCCGGATCGAGCTCGCGAAACTGCTCGATGGGCGGCGCGAAGCCATCATCGTGCACAACGGCGAGGATTACCGGCTCCGTGTGACGTCCAATGGGAAGCTGATTCTGACCAAGTAAGGCCGGGAAGGAGCTGGCCTGCTTCGCGGGCTCCATCTCAATTAAAGTGCGTTCAGTAGCAGTCGGCGTAGGAGTCTCGCCAAGCCCAAGGCGAGTAGGTTAAATTCCGAATCGAACGGTGGCGCATCAGCTATTTGCCGTGCTTGCAGTTCGTTCGAGAGCCTTGGCCGCGTAAGAGACTGCGTGATTTTCTTCGCGGTTCAGGTATATGGCTCACAGGGGTGGCCCGCATAATGCCGCGCGCCGGTGATATGAATTTGGGAACGTCTAGGATCGGGTCCACATGCGACTGAATAAATCGACCGGTGACGCCATACGGATACTCATCGCGTGTGCGCGCGCCGAAGGGGAGCTGGTCAAAGTCGTCGACCTTTCCTCGTCGCTCGATATCACGATGCAGAACGTCTTCAAGATCGTGCATATTCTGTCCCGTGCGAGCCTCACCAAGGCGATGCGCGGGCGTCATGGCGGCATCCGGCTGGGGCGCCCCGCCGATGAGATCTTTATCGGCGACATCGTCCGGGCGATGGAGCAGACCGAGGCCGCGTCCGATTCGGAGACGGCGGCTGCCGATGTCACGCGCGTTCTGGATGATGCGCTCGAAGCTTTCATCGCGGTGCTGGATCGTCATTCGCTTGCGGACATGGTCGCTCGCGAAGCGCAGATTCCAGCCGCTCCCGCAAAGAAGCCCGTACGCATTGCCGGCAAGGCCGCGAAGCCTCGCGGCAAATCGTCCCGTCGCCCATTGCGTGCGGCAGCGCCCAGCGTTTTGAGCACGCCGCGCTCCCCGCGTTCTCCGACACAAAAACAGTAGTTCCGGGGCGTTGCCAGGCGCTGTGAAAGCGGCGCTTGGCCCAGTTTATATTTAGAAGAATTCCAATCGCTTAGTTGATCCTTTGCGGCGCTTGACAACGCGCGCGCCACCGCGTTTTTGTGGACTGGTTAGGTACAGTTAAGTCGCTCAGACCGGGG
>CAZKZT010000063.1:4847-13511 GCA_964557265.1 uncultured Hyphomicrobium sp. | reverse complement strand
CGAATAACTGTTTAAGAGTTGAAATTAGGCCTTGAACAGAGGAAAAAAATCCGTATGTTCCGCGCCTCACCGCCGAGGTTTACCAACACCTCATTCTGATGCGGTTGAAAATAGTGTGGGTGTGTAGCTCAGTTGGTAGAGCAGCTGACTCTTAATCAGCGGGTCCACGGTTCGAGTCCGTGATCGCCCACCATTTTACTTCCGATTTTTTCGGAGCCGATGCGTGTTGCCGGGAGCGCTGTGTTGCGCTGAGCGCGGATGCGCATCTCCAGGGTCGAGGGACGGCGAGAGCCCTACGACAGCCGACGCCCTGCGCGTCACCATGAACATACATTGCGGCTTGGACATCGGCGTCCAACTGGTCCAGCATTCGGCGCGCCGCTCATATGGAATGGGCGGTCCTCGAACAGCGCGGATCGACTCGCATGACTCTCGCAATGACCTGGGAAGAGTGGGCGCAGCAGGATGGCGTCAGCCTCGCTGAGCAGGTAAAGCGCGGCGCCCTGACACCGCGTGACCTCGCGGCCCAGGCATCGGCGGCGATCGACCGGGTGAACGCCCCGCTTTCCGCCGTGATCGAAGTTTTCGACGATGTCGTCCAGGATCCGGCGAAGGACGGCGCCAACCTCGGCGGGCCGTTCGCGGGGCTGCCGTACCTGATGAAGGATCTCGGCCCGACTTTGCAGGGGCGGCTGCAGGAAATGGGCTCGCTGCTGATGCGCGGCAATCGCGCGAGCGCCGACACGTTTCTGACCGGCAAGCTGCGCCAGGCCGGCCTCAATGTGATCGGGCGCACGACGACACCGGAGTTCGGCGTCTGCAGCTCGGCGGAGAACCCGGCAGTCTACGTGACGCGCAATCCCTGGAACACCGACTACACGACCTGCGGCTCCTCCGCGGGCAGTGCGGCGATGGTCGCGGCCGGCGCTTTGCCGATCGCGCACGCGACCGATGGCGGCGGCTCGATTCGCATCCCGGCAGGCGTGAACGGCCTGATCGGCTTGAAGGTGTCGCGCGGCGTGTTTTCGATCGCGCCGCATCTTTCCGATCTGACGGGCCTCGTGTCGATCCAGGGCTGCGTGTCGCGCACGGTGCGTGATACGGCGCTGTTCGTCGACAGTTGCCGCGGCGGTGCGCCGGGCGAGTTCATGCCGTTCTGGACGGCGGATGAGCCCTACGCGTCGCTCGTCACCCGCGATCCCAAGCCGCTCCGGATCGCACTCTCGCATGAATGGGGTGACTATCGCGCGACGCCGCATATCGTCGCCGAGCTGACGCGCGTTGGGAAGTTTCTCGAGGGGCTCGGCCACCACGTCGATTGGGCGCTGCCGAACGTGGATTATACCGCTGCCTTCGCCGCGCAGACGACCTGCTACATCTCCAATTTCGCGCAGACCATCGCGAACCTCACGGCGAGCCTCGGATTGGAGCGGCCACCGGTGGATCGCATCGAGCCGATGAACATCCGCATCTGGGAAGCGGGCCGCAACACCACCTTCACCGACCGCGCCCGCATGCAGGCCGTGTTCAACACGACGTCGCGCGGCTTCGGCCAGTTCTTCGACGATTGGGACATCATCCTGACGCCGATCACGGCGCTGCCGACGCCTAAAGTCGGCACCACCGAGTATCTGACGATCAGCGACAATCCATCGGTCCACGATTGGTTCGCCAACCTGTGGCGCAACTTCGCCTATACGCCGCTCGCCAATCTGTGCGGCATTCCCGCATTGTCGATGCCGATGGCCAAGCATGAGAACGGCCTGCCGCTGGGTATCCAGGCGATGGGCCGTCAGGCGAATGACGGCCTGCTGCTGCAACTGGCGGCGCAGATCGAGCGAGCGCTCGGTGGCAAGTGGAATGGCGGCGACCGTCCCGGCGTCCACGTCACGCGTTAAAGGTTGACCGGTCGAGGCGGAGGCGCGCGCGCATTCATCGAGAGCGCGTTCGTGCGGTCGCGCCGTTTCCATCGAAGGCTGGCGCGTCAGGCCGTTGCCTGACCGAACAAGCGATCGAGCGGTTCGATCGTGGCTCCAAGCGACGGACAAAACCGCGCTGCGACGACTGGAGCCCTTGCCTGGAGGCGGTCGGCCGGCGATTTCTCGGGCGTTCCTTTCTGCGCGGAGCGGGACGCGCTCCCGCGTTCCGTGCCCCGCCGATCCCCGAGGTTCTCTCCATGTCCGACCGCCCTCACGCCGCGCGCGATTTCCTCATTACGATTCTCCCGGTCCTGTGGATCGGGATGGTCATCGGCATCTCGTTCATTGCCACGCCGGCCAAATTCCAGGTTGCGGACCTCGACCGGACCGCAGCGCTGCTGGTCTCGATCGTCACCTTTGCCTGGCTGCACATGGCGGAAGCGATCGTCGGGGTTCTCCTCGCGGCCGTCATGCTGTTTGCTGGCGCGCGTTGGCCGCAATGGCTGGCGCTGGTGCTGGCGTCCGCGATCCTCGCGTTGCAGGTGGATTGGATTCTGCCCGGCTTCGAGGGGCGCAGCGGCCTCATTCCAGGCTTGCCGGCGCTCGATTTCCGGCAGCTGCATACGGCGTTCGGAATCACGGAAGGCGTCAAGATTGCCGCCCTCCTGACGCTGTCGTTCATCGCCTTCCGCGGCCGGCGCGCGCTGGGCGTGGATTCGGGCGCCGAGGATGCCGCTGTCGCCCGCTGATCTCCGGCACACCGGCGCCTGCCTCCAAATTGTGCTTGAATTGATCTGATGATTGCACTGACCATGCGTGCATCACGAGGGCCGTCTCCAGCCCGCGAGCGTCGCGTGCGGGCCGTTGGGTTGCAGCCTGCCATCAATGGGTTCGTGACCCTGTCGGAGCGACGCCATGGCCGCCATCTTCCCGGAAAACGAGCAAGCCTTCCTCGATAAGGACCGGCCGCTGCAGGAGGACATTCGCCTCCTTGGCCAGATTCTCGGCGACACCGTGCGCGAGCACGACGGCGAGGCGGCGTTCGAGGTCGTCGAGGCGATCCGGCGGCTTTCGGTCGCCTTTCAGCGCAAGGCGGACGAAGCCGCGGGACGCGACCTCGATACGCTGCTGAGCCGGTTGAGCCCGGCCGAGACCGTGTCGGTGATCCGCGCCTTCAGCTATTTCTCGCATCTGGCGAACCTCGCCGAGGATCGCCACCACGTCCGGCGCCGTTTGATCCACGAAGTCGAGAACGTGCCTCAGGACGGCAGCCTCGCGCGCAGCTTCGCTCGTCTGCGCGAGGTGCGGATCTCCGATGATCGGATCGAGCGCGCCCTCGCGATGAGCTACGTCTCGCCGGTACTGACGGCGCATCCGACCGAGGTCCAGCGCAAGAGCACGCTCGATGCGGAGCGCGACATCGCGGAGCTGCTGGCGGCGCGCGACAACCTGCGCACGCCGCGTGAGCGGGCCGAGAACGAGGCGCGTTTGCGGGCCCGCATCGCGCAGCTCTGGCAGACGCGCGTGCTGCGCACCGAGAAGTTGACCGTGCGCGACGAGATCGAGAACGCGCTGAGCTACTACACCTCGACGTTCCTGACCGAGATCCCGCGGCTCTATGCCGATCTCGAGGAACAGCTCGGCCGGCCGGTGGCGTCGTTCTTTCGCATGGGCAATTGGATCGGCGGCGATCGAGACGGCAATCCCAACGTCAATGCAGGGACGCTCGACTGGGCGGTCAAGCGCTACGGCGAGACGGTGCTGCGCCACTATCTGATCGAGTGCCACAAGCTCGGCGCCGAACTCTCGATGTCGAGCGTGCTGACGCCATCGACGCCGGCGCTGCTGGAGCTTGCAGAGCGATCGGGTGACAGCAGCCGGCACCGCGCGGACGAGCCCTATCGCCGCGCGCTGACAGGCATCTACAGCCGGCTCGCGGCGACCATCAAGAAGCTCACCGGCGCGGAGGCGCTGCGCCATGCGGTGGCGCCGAGCGAGCCCTATCCGGATGCAGCGACATTCCTTGCCGATCTGATCGTCATTCGCGATTCATTGCTGGCGCATCACGGGCGGGCGCTGGTTGGTTTCCGTCTTGGGCCATTGATCCGCGCGGTGCAGGTGTTCGGCTTTCATCTCGCGACGACGGATCTCCGGCAGAACTCCGACCGCCATGAGGCCGTGGTGGCGGAGCTGCTGGCGGCGGCGCGCATCGAGCCCGACTACGCGGCGTTGCCGGAGGCGCGCAAACAGGCGCTGCTGATGGCCCAGCTTCAGGATCCCCGCTCGCTTCGCATTCGTGATGTCACCTACAGCGCCGGCGCGGAGAGCGAGCTCGCGATCCTGGAGCGGGCGCGCGAGCTGCGCCAGACGTTCGGTGCCGAGGCGATCCGCCACTACATCATCAGCCATACGGAGAGCGTAAGCGACCTCCTCGAAGTGCTGCTGCTGCAGAAGGAATGCGGGCTTTTGCACGGTTCGCTGGCCCCGGGCGATCTCTCGAACACGACCGTCGATCTGATCGTCGTGCCGCTGTTCGAGACCATCGAGGACTTGCGCGCGGCCGAGCCGATCATGCGCGAGTTCTATGATCTGCCGGGGATCGAGACGCTCGTCCGCAACTCGGGCGCCGTGCAGGATATCATGCTCGGCTACTCCGACAGCAACAAGGATGGCGGCTACTTCACGGCGAACTGGGAGCTTTATCGCGCCTCGACGGCGATTGCGAAAGTCTTCGACGGCAAGCCTGGTCTCGCGCTGCGTCTCTTCCATGGCCGCGGCGGTACGGTCGGGCGCGGTGGCGGCCCGAGCTATCAGGCGATCCTCGCGCAGCCGCCCGGCACCGTGAAAGGCCAGATTCGTGTCACCGAGCAGGGTGAGGTGATCAACGCCAAGTATGCGAACCCGGAGATCGGACGGCGCAATCTCGAGACGTTCATGGCGGCGACGCTGGAGGCGACGCTGTTGACCGGCAAGCAGGCGCCGCCGCCGGAATTTCTCGACGCTGCCGCGCGCCTGTCGGTTGCCAGCATGGCGGCCTACCGCGAACTCGTCTACGGCACGGCGGGCTTCACCGACTACTTCTTCGCGGCGACGCCGATTGCAGAGATCGCGGAACTCAACATCGGCTCGCGCCCGGCATCGCGCAAGGCGAACCGGCGCATCGAGGACTTGCGCGCCATTCCGTGGGGCTTCTCCTGGGGGCAGAGCCGTGTGGCGCTGCCCGGCTGGTTCGGCTTCGGTGCGGCCGTCGAGGCGTTCGTGGAAACAAGCGACGGCGCGCAGGCGCTGCTCAAGCAGATGAACGACGAGTGGCCGTTCTTCCGCACGATCCTGTCCAATCTCGACATGGTGCTGGCCAAGGCGGATCTCGGCGTCGCGCGGCGCTACGCGGACCTCGTGCCTGACAAGCAGCTTGCGGCGACGATCTTCGCGGCGATCGAGGCGGAGTGGGAAAAGACGGTCAGTGCGCTCGAGGCGATCACGGGGTCGTCGCGGCGGCTTACCGACAACCCGTCATTGGCGCGCTCCATCGCGCACCGCTTCGCCTACATCGCGCCGCTCAACCATCTGCAGGTGGAGCTGCTCAGGCGCTGGCGGGCTGGTCAGATCGACGAGAAGGCGCAGCGCGGCATCCTCATTTCGATCAACGGCATTGCCGCTGGCCTGCGGAACACCGGCTGAACCTCGCGCACGACCGGCAAGGGCAGCAGATTGCGCGCTTTGCAGGCGTGTCTGCTCAAAGGATCCATTTGACACATTTGGGGCGGTATGGGACGAATGTTTCATGCGCCGTGATGTTAGGTCGTACCCGTGAGTCGCTCGCTTGCCGCGTTCACCGCCGAGCTGAAGTCTTCCTTCGATGCGCTGCCCGCGCAGATCAAGGCCGCAGCGCGCTGGGTGATCGACAACCCGACCGATGTGGCGCTGCTGACCATGCGCGAGCAGGCGCGACGCTCGGGCATGGCGCCCGCAACGCTGACGCGCCTTGCTCAGCGCTTCGGCATGAAGGGCTACGACGACGTCCGCCGCCTGTTCGCTGAAGCCCTGCGCGAACGTCCGCAAACTTTCCAGGGCCGTGCCGAAGAGCTGCTGGTGCGACACGGCAGCGAAGGCGGTGCGGCACTTGTCCAGGACATGTTCTCGTCGTTGACGCGGCATGTGCAGGCGCTGTCGTCACCGGACGCGATTGCGCGCGTGACGGCCGCGGCGGAGATGCTGGGAGAAGCAGAGCACGTCTTCTGCCTCGGCCAGCGATCGAGTTTCTCTGTCGCGTTCATCTTCCATTACATTCATGCGATGTTCGGTTCGCGCTCGATCCTCGTCGACGCCCCGGGCGGCACTGGCCGCGACGCGCTGCGCGCGATCGCCGAACGTGACGTGCTGCTGGCGGTTTCCGTCAACCCTTACCTGACCGAGGTGGTCGAGGCGGCGCGGTTCGCACGCATATCGGGTGCCCGTGTTGTTGCGATCACCGATAGCGAGCTGTCGCCGCTTGCCGAGGTTGCCGATCACACGGTGCTGATCGGCACGGAGACACCGTCATTCTTTCACACCATGGCGCCGGCCTTTGCTGTTGCCGAGTGCCTGACGGCGCTGATCGCGGCGCGCCGCGGTCCGGCGACGCTCGCCGCACTCGCCGAGCGTGAGCGCCAGCTCGCCTCCCACAAGATCACCTTCATCACGAAGCGGAAAGGGTCACGGTCATGACACATGTGCTGCATCGCCAGCTCATGCAGGACTATCCCGCGGCTGTCGCCGCGCGAGGGCTGACGATCGAGGATGCGGCGGGCAAGGTTTATATCGATGCATCGGGCGGTGCGGCGGTGTCCTGCCTCGGCCATGCCCATCCTGATGTGATCGCTGCGATGCACGCGCAGATCGACCGGCTCGACTTCGCGCACACGAGTTTCTTCACCTCGCCCGCGGCGGAAGCGCTTGCCGACGTGCTCGTGAAGAAGGCGCCGGCGGGGATCAGCCATGTTTATTTCACCAGCGGCGGATCGGAGTCGGTCGAGGCCGCGCTCAAACTGGCGCGCCAGTATTTCGTCGAGCGCGGTGAACCGCAGCGCTGCCATTTCATCGGCCGCCTGCAGGGCTACCATGGCAATACGCTCGGTGCGCTGTCGGTGGGCGGCAACATGTGGCGGCGGCGGCAGTTCGAGCCGATCCTGATCGCGGCGCATCACGTGTCGCCGTGCAACGCGTATCGCGACCAGCGCGCCGGCGAGACGGCGGAGCAGTACGGCGAACGGCTTGCACAGGAGCTCTCCGACAAGATCGACGCGCTCGGCGGCAATACCGTCATCGCGTTCATCGCCGAGACGGTGGTCGGGGCAACCTCGGGTGCGGTGCCGCCGGTACCGGGCTACTTCAAGCGCGTCCGCGAGATCTGCGATCGCCACGGCATTCTGTTGATCCTCGATGAGGTGATGTGCGGTATGGGCCGCACGGGCACGCTGCACGCCTGCGAACAGGAGGGCGTCGCGCCAGATCTTCTCACGGTCGCCAAGGGGCTCGGCGGCGGCTACGCGCCGATCGGCGCGCTGCTGGTCGGGGGCAAGATCATCGAAGCGCTCGAAAAAGGTACGGGCTTCTTTCAGCATGGTCACACGTACATCGGCCACCCGCTCGCGTGCGCGGCGGCACTCGCCGTGCAGCGCGTGATCGAGCGCGACAATCTCCTCGCCAACGTGCGTGAGCAGGGTGCGCGGCTTTTCCGCCGCCTCGGCGAGCGGTTCGCCAATCATCCTTTCGTCGGCGATATTCGGGGACGCGGCCTGTTCCAGGCGGTCGAACTGGTCGCTGCGCGGGACAGCAAGGAGCCGTTCGATCCGGCACTCAAGCTCCATGCACGCATCAAAAAAGAGGCAATGGCGCGCGGACTGATCGTCTATCCTATGGGCGGCGGCATCGATGGTGCGCGGGGCGATCATGTCCTGCTGGCGCCGCCGTTCATCGTCGATGGCGAGGCGATCGATTTGATCGTCGAGCGATTAGGAGATTCAGTGGATGCGGCGCTGGCGTCGATCCGAAAATAGGCCAGTATTGACCACCCTCACCACAACGGAGAGCGAAAGATGAGACGATTTGAGACTATCGCGGTTGCAGTCAGCATCGCCGCACTGGCGGTCTCCGCGACGGCTGCCAGCGCGCAGCAGAAGTTCGTGACGATCGGCACCGGCGGCGTCACCGGCGTCTACTACGCGGCCGGCGGTGCCATCTGCCGCCTGCTCAACAAGGACCGCAAGACGCACGGGATCCGCTGCTCGGTGGAATCGACCGGCGGCTCGGCCTTCAACGTCAACACGATCAAGGCCGGCGAGCTCGACTTCGGCATGGCCCAGTCGGACGTGCACTACAACTCGCTGAAGGGCGTAGGTGCCTTCAAAGCGGCAGGCCCGTACGAGGACTTGCGCGCTGTGTTCTCGGTCCATCCCGAGCCATTCACCGTGCTCGCGCGCAAGGAAGCCAACATCAAGTCGTTCGACGACTTCAAGGGCAAGCGCTTCAACGTCGGCAATCCGGGATCGGGCACGCGCAACTCGATGGAGGAGCTGCTCGCGACGATGGGCTGGAAGCTCACCGACTTCTCGCTCGCCTCGGAGCTGAAGGCCGACGAGCACGGCCCCGCGCTCTGTGACGGCAAGATCGACGGCTTCTATTACGCGGTCGGCCATCCCTCGGCGAACATCCAGGATCCGACCACGACCTGCGGCGCGCAGATCGTTGCGCTCACGGGAGCGGC
>CAZKZT010000063.1:3414-4837 GCA_964557265.1 uncultured Hyphomicrobium sp. | reverse complement strand
CGCGCGCGGCAGGATCGCAGCCGCGAAGGACGGGTCGAGGTTAGCCGATTCGTCCTTCGCGGCTGCGATTGAAATCGGCCCCTTCGGTACAAGCTTTACTGTTCGTGAAGGCAAGGTGCGCGTTGCGCTCACGGGAGCGGCGGTCGACAAGTTGCTCGCTGAGAAGCCGTATTTCGCGAAAGCGACGATCCCCGGCGGCATGTACGCGGCTAACCCGAATCCGGTCGAGACCTACGGCGTCCTCGCAACGCTCGTGTCGTCGGTCAAGGTGCCGGAGGAGACCGTCTACCAGCTCGTCAAGGCGACGTTCGACAACTTCGACGAGTTCAAGAAGCTGCATCCCGCGTTCGCCAACCTCGAGCCTGAGAAGATGGTCAAGGATGGCAACTCGGCACCGCTGCATGCCGGCGCGGCGAAGTACTACAAGGAAAAGGGCTGGCTGAAGTAGGCCAAGTCTCCGACGGGGCGCCGGCAACGGTGCCCCGTCTCACTATCGACATACCCGTGGCTCGTAGGGGGCGCGATGACCGACAAGACCGCTGCAACAGCAACCGAGATTCCGTCCGAGCTCGAGCAACTCGTCGCCGAGGCGGATACGGGCGGCCGCAAGCCGACCGGTATCGCCGCGCAGATCCTCCTCTTTACCGCCGTCTTCTGGTCGCTGTTCCAGCTCTGGTACGCCTCGCCACTGCCGTTCGTGATCGGCATCGGTGTGCTCAACGACACCGAAGCGCGCGCGATCCATCTCGGCATCGCGCTGTTCCTCGCTTACACCGCCTATCCTGCTTTCAAGACTTCGTCGCGCACCCATATTCCCGCGATTGATTGGGTGCTCGCGGTCGCCGGCGCGTTTGCGGGCGCCTACCTGTTCCTGTTCTACAACCAGCTCGCGATGCGCCCCGGCCAGCCGACCACGATGGACCTCGTGACCGCGGGCGCCGGCATCCTGCTCCTGCTCGAAGCGACACGCCGCTCGCTCGGCCTGCCGATGGTCGGCGTGGCGTTGCTGTTCATGGTTTTCACGTTCGCTGGGCCGTACATGCCCGAGGCGCTGCAGCACAAGGGCGCGTCGCTGTCGCGTTTCCTCACGCATCAATGGCTCGTCACGGAAGGCGTGTTCGGTATCGCGCTCGGCGTCTCGACGAGTTTCGTGTTCCTGTTCGTGTTGTTCGGCACCTTGCTCGACAAGGCGGGTGGCGGCAACTGGATGATGCAGCTCTCGATCGCGCTGCTCGGCCATCTGCGCGGTGGACCGGCGAAGGTCGCGGTCGTGTCGTCGGCGTTGAACGGCGTGGTCTCGGGCTCGTCGGTGTCGAACGTCGTCTCGGGCGGCATCTTCACGATACCGTTGATGAAGCGGACCGGCCTTTCCGGCGTGAAGGCGGGCGCGATCGAGGCGTCGTCGTCGATCAACGGCCAGATC
>CAZKZT010000063.1:0-3404 GCA_964557265.1 uncultured Hyphomicrobium sp. | reverse complement strand
GGCCAGATCATGCCGCCGGTGATGGGCGCCGCCGCGTTCCTGATGGTCGAGTACGTCGGCATTCCCTATGCCGAGATCATCAAGCATGCGGCGCTGCCGGCCATCGCGTCTTACGTCTCGCTGTTCTACATCGTGCATCTCGAAGCGGTGAAGCTCGGCTCGAAACCGATCCCGCGCGAGGAGATGGCGTTCAAGACGCGATTGTTGCGCACGGGGCTCGGCCTCTCGGGCATGATCGCGATCATCTGTCTTCTCTACTACGGTGTGCAGGCAACGCAGGCGGTGTTCGGCGCCAGCGCCTCGACCGTGCTGATGCTGGCAACCGCCGCGATCTACGTGGCGAGCGTCTGGTATTCGTCGCGCTACGACGACCTCGTGATCGACGATCCTCATGCGCCGATCATTCAATTGCCGCGCGCATGGGACGTCGTGCGCACCGGTCTCGACTTCATGATTCCACTCGTGGTGCTGCTGTGGTGTCTGACGATCGAACAGCTTTCTCCAGGGCTCTCCGCATTCTGGGGCACGGCCGCGGTGATGGGTATCGTCGCGACGCGGAAGCTGCTGCTGGCAGTGTTTCGCGGGGGCGCGATTGCGTCATCTGCGGTCGAGGGCTGGTATGATCTGGTCGACGGCCTCGCTGCCGGTGCGCGCAACATGATCGGCATCGCGGTTGCGACCGCGACGGCGGGCATCGTTGTCGGCACGGTGACGCTCACCGGCCTCGGCCTGATGATGACCGAGTTCGTCGAGTTTCTGTCCGGCGGCAATGTGATCATCATGTTGTTGCTGACGGCCGCGATCTCGCTGATCCTCGGGCTCGGCATCCCGACGACGGCGAACTACATCCTGGTCGCGACGCTGATGGCGCCGGTGATCGTCGAGCTTGGCGCGCAAGCCGGGCTCGCGATTCCGCTCATCGCGGTGCACCTCTTCGTGTTCTACTTCGGGATCATGGCCGACATCACGCCGCCGGTCGGGCTTGCGGCGTTCGCGGCGGCGGCGATCGCGCGCGAGGATCCGCTCGCGACAGGTTTCCAGGGCGCGCTCTACTCGCTGCGCACCGCGATTCTGCCGTTCGTGTTCATCTTCAATCCGGCGATGCTGCTGATCGGTATCGAGGGCTGGTGGCAGTTCGCGATGGTGATCACCGCATCGATGATCGCGATCCTGTTGTTTTCGGCGGCGACGATGAATTGGTTCGTGACGCGCAGCCGGCTGTGGGAGTCGGCGGCGCTGCTGCTGATCTGCTTCACGCTGTTCCGCCCCGACTGGTGGATCGACCGGTTCTATCCCAAGTGGACCGAGCTGCCGGCGAAGGAACTGGTAACGCATGCGGCCAACGCGCCGGCCGGCGCACGCCTGACGATGATGGTCGAAGGCATGAACATCGAGGGCGATGAAATTCGCAAGACCGTCAATGTCCCGCTCGGCGAAGCAGGAGAAGGACGTCAGCGGCTGCGGTCATCCGGCATCACGGTGACGAGCCTCGGTGACAAGACGACGATCAGCAATATCGCTTTCGGTTCCTACGCGCGACGGGTCGGGCTCGAGGCCGGCTATGAGGTGAAGGCGGTGCTGGCGCCCGCGCAGCGTCCCTCGCAGCTCTGGCCTATTTTCGGCGGACTGCTCGCGACCGGACTGATCGCGTTGCTGCAGTGGCGGCGCCGCGAGAGTGAGGTGAAACCCGCTCCAGCAGCGGCCGTGTAGTCTGCCTCAGCCGAAGGCTATTTCCTTGTAGCCGTCGGCCGCGACGCGATCACACCACGCGCGGTAGGCGGGTGCGGTGCCGCTGTAGCGGGCGAGAATGCGCTCGGTTTTGCCCTCGACGTTGCGGTTCACGCCCGTCATCCACGAGTCGATCTCGTTGCTGAGGAGGCCGACGCTGCAGGCGCGCACGTTCTCCGTCCAGGCCGCGACGGCTGCGGGCGTCGCCTCGGCGCGTTTGAGATCGTTCCGGCACATGTGCTGGATGATATCGCTCACCCACTCGACGTTGTACTCGATGCTGCGCGGGATGTTGCCGAGGGCGGTGTGTGGTCCAATGATCATGAACATATTCGGATAGCCCTCGACGAGCATGCCGACGAAGGTCTTGGGGCCGCCCTTCCAGTCGTCCTTGAGCCGGCGCCCACCCTTGCCGCGGAAGTCGATGGCATCGAAGGCACCGGTCAGCGCATCGAAGCCGGTCGCATAAATGATCAGATCGAACGCATACTCGGCGTCGCTGGTTTTCACGCCCTTGGCCGTGATGCGCTCGATCGGCGTTTCGCTGATGTCGACGAGCTTCACGTTCGGCTGGTTGTAGACTTCGAAGTAGCCGCTTTCGAGGGGCACGCGCCGCGTGCCGAAACCGTGGTTCTTGGGGATGAGTTTCTCGGCGAGTGCGGGATCCTTCACGCGCGCGCGGATCTTGCGGGCCACGAACTCGGAGATCAGTGCGTTGGCCTTCCGGTCGATCAGGATGTCGCGGAAGTTTCCCTGCCAGATGCCGAAGCCGGGCGCGGCATAGAGCTCCTCGAAGAAGGCCTCGCGCTCGGCGTCGGTGACATCGAAGATGCTGCGCGGATCGGCGGTGTGGATGAAGCAGCCGGCGGTTTCCTTGCAGCGCGCGAAGATCTCGTCGTAGCGCGCCTTGATGTCCGCCATCGTGGCCTTGTCGATCTTGCTGTTGTGGAGGGGCGCGCTCCAGTTTGGCGTGCGCTGGAAGATGGTGAGATGGCCGACGGTCTTCGCCACCTCCTGGATGGTCTGGATGCCGGTGGCGCCGGTGCCGATCACGGCGACGCGCTTTCCTTCAAAGGAAACGGGCTCATGCGGCCACTTTGCCGTGTGGAACGACGGGCCCTTGAAGTCTGCGATGCCCTCGACGCGCGGCAGTGTCGGCACTGAAAGCGCGCCGATGGCGGTCACGAGGAAGCGCGCGGTGTGCGTGCTGCCGTCCTCGAGCGTGATCTCCCAGCCCGGGAGCTGTTCCTTGTAGTGCGCGGCCTTCACGCGGGATTTGAATTGGATGTCGCGGCGTACGTCGAACTTGTCCGCGACGTAGCGGAGATAGCGCAGCGTCTCCGGTTGGGGCGAGAAATGCTCGGTCCAGTCCCACTCCTGCAGCAGTTCCTTGGAGAAGGAATAGCCGTAGGACCAGCTCTCGGAATCGAAGCGCGCGCCGGGGTAGCGGTTCCAGTACCACGTGCCGCCGACATCGGTCCCGGCCTCGAAGACTTTGACCTTGAGGCCGAGCTCGTCGCGCAGCTTGATGAGCTGGTACATGCCTGAGATGCCGGCGCCGATGATGATGGCGTCGTAGTCCAGTGCCGCCCCGGTGCGCGGGGCGGCTTCAATCATCTCAGTGGCAGTCACGTCAGATCTCCAACTTGCTGCGTTTCCCCAAATCGAAGGCCCTT
>CAZKZT010000062.1:0-13594 GCA_964557265.1 uncultured Hyphomicrobium sp. | reverse complement strand
AGATCTCCGGCTCCGGAACGGGCGCGCCGTGGCTGGTCTCGAGGAAATCGAAGTCGCAGCCCTCGTGCGCCTGGCGCACGTGCTTCGTGAACATCAGGCCGAATCCGCGCTCGTAACGCGGCTTCTGCGGCTCGAGCGCGGCACGGCGGCGGGCCAGTTCCTCATCGGATACCTTCATATTGATCGTCCGCGCGGGAATATCGAGCTCGATCATGTCACCCGTCTTCACAAGCGCCAGCGGGCCGCCGATGAACGATTCCGGTGACACATGCAGCACGCACGCGCCGTAGCTGGTCCCCGACATGCGCGCGTCCGAAATGCGGATCATGTCGCGCACGCCCTGCTTCACCAGCTTGGTCGGGATCGGCAGCATCCCCCACTCGGGCATACCCGGACCACCGTGCGGACCGGCATTGCGCAGCACCATCACATGGTCCGGCGTCACGTCGAGGTCCTCGCGATCGACCGCTTTTTTCATCGACGGGTAGTCGTCGAACACGATCGCGGGGCCGGTGTGCTTGAGGAGGCGCGGCTCGCAGGCCGACGGCTTGATCACGCAGCCGTCGGGCGCGAGGTTCCCCTTGAGCAGCGCCAGCGCGCCTTCCGCGTAGATCGGGTTATCGAGCGGACGGATGACGTCGTCGTTGAAGACCTTCGCGCCTTCGATGTTCTGCCCGACCGTGGTGCCGCCCACCGTCAACGCATCGAGATGGAGATGCTCGCGCAGCCGGTTCATCAGGCCAAGGATGCCGCCGGCGTAGTAGAAGTCCTCCATCAGGTAGAGCTTGCCGCTCGGCCGCACGTTGGCGATCACGGGCACGCTGCGGCTCAGCCGGTCGAAGTCCTCGAGGCCGACGGCCGCATTGGCGCGCCGCGCCATGGCAATCACGTGGATCACCGCATTGGTCGAGCAGCCCATCGCCATCGCGACCGCGATCGCGTTCTCGTAGGCGTCGCGCGTCTGGATGCGATCGGGTGTCAGATCCTGCCACACCATATCGACGATCCTGCGGCCGGCGGATGCGGCCATGCGGAAGTGATTGGCGTCGACCGCGGGGATCGACGACGCGCCGGGTAGCGTCATGCCGATCGCTTCCGCAATCGCGGTCATGGTGCTCGCCGTCCCCATCGTCATGCAGGTGCCGGCGCTGCGCGCGATACCCGCCTCGCTGTCGAGCCAGTCCTTGTCGGTGATGTTGCCGGCGCGGCGCTCGTCCCAGTACTTCCAGGTGTCGGAGCCCGATCCGAGCACGGTGCCGTGCCAATTGCCGCGCAGCATGGGGCCAGCGGGAACGAAGATCGCGGGCAGCCCGGCGCTCGTGGCGCCCATCAGCAGACCGGGAGTCGTCTTGTCGCAACCACCCATCAGGACAACGCCGTCGACAGGATGCGAGCGGATCAGCTCCTCGGTCTCCATCGCGAGGAAGTTGCGATAGAGCATGGTGGTCGGCTTGACGATCGGCTCGGAGAGCGAGATCGCCGGCAGTTCCAGCGGCAGTCCGCCGGCCTGGAAAACACCACGCTTCACATCCTCGACACGCTGCTTGAAGTGAGAATGGCACTGATTGAGGTCAGACCACGTATTGATGATCGCGATAACCGGTTTGCCGCGCCAATCTTCCGGCCCATAGCCCATCTGCATCGCGCGCGAGCGATGACCGAAGGCGCGGATGTCGTCGGGGCCGAACCAACGATACGAGCGCAGCTCTTCCGGGCTCTTGCGGCGGGTTGTCATGGTGGAGTGTCTCCGGGATTGGCGCTCGAGAATGGAAAGCCTGCAGTATCAGCCGCGAGACCAAACTTCAATTCGACGCATTCCAATCCGCGCGGGCGGCGTTACGCGTGCCGGGGTTCCACTCGGTCCGATGAAAAATCAACGCTGCAGCACGCTCAGTCTCCTTGACTTCTGATTGGGCAATAGCCTCAATGCACCCAAGAAGCGGAGGCTGTCAGAAGCTCGAAAACGAGCGCTGCACTGCACAAGACTCCGCTCAACGAGGAAACGATCTGAAAGGGAGGTTCCATTCCATGACATTGCCACGTCTGCTTGCGGCTTCGGCCGTCGCTATTGGTATGGCTACTGCGGCATCGGCTCCATCGGTCGCCCAGGAGCGCGAGGTCCGCCTGACCGGTTTCGGCGCTCTTTCGGGCGTCGTTCGAATCTTCGGCGTCAACGGCAAGGCCTCACTCGAAGCAGCGGCCGACGTTGTAAACAAGTCGGGCGGCGTCAAGCTCGGCGATGGCACCAAAGGCAAGATCGTCATCGACTACATGGACGATCGCTGCAACGCCGAGGAAGGTATCTCGGTGGTTCGGCGCATGGCCTCCACGTCGTCGCTCGTCGGCATTGGCCCGAGCTGCTCGAACGTGGCCGAACCGCTGTTCGGCGTTCTCCAGAAGAAGGTCGGCGACGCAGGCGATAGCGGCCTGCAGTTCCCGATCTTCACCGACGTCGCGATTAAGGGCGGACTGGCCAAGATTTCCGAATGGGCGTTCCGGAATACGCCCGACGAGTCCGCCATGTACCGCGAGCTGTTCCAGTGGCTGAAGAAAACCCGCCCGGAGCTGAAGACTATCTTTGGCGGCGTGGAAGAGGATTTCGCTCATTCGCGGGCCACCTGGTACGCAGTCATGAAGGAAGTGGCTGCTAAGGAAGGTTTTGAAATCAAGGGCGAGGCAAAGTGGCTCCTCGCCGACACGAACTTCACCAACCAGGCGCGTGAAGCACGCCGGGCCGCCGCCGACATTATGGTCGTCTCCGCCCATCCGTTCACGACCTGTGGTATGCTCAAGGAAATGGCCCGCCAGGGCGTCAAACCGAAGATCCTTGTCGGACTGACCTCATCTTCGAGCCTCGAAACCCTTCAGGGTTGCGCTAAGGAAGCTGAAACGATCATCATCCCGACGAGCTTCGCGCCAGTGACGCCGGAGGCAGAAGTCGCCGCCGCCAACGCAGCCAAATTCAACGGCAGCCTCGACCTGCACTCAGCCGCGGCCTACGAGAACGTGATGATCCTAAAGCAGGTCATCGAGAGCGAAGGCGTGATGGCCAAGCCGGACACGCTGCAGGCGGACCGGGCGAAAATCCGCGCAGGCCTTGCGAAGCTCAAGGAGACGACCGGTCTGCTCGGCATCACCAAGCGCACGCCGGATCGTGAAGCGATCAAGCCGTTCCTGTTCGTCCACGCCAAGGGCGGAAAATGGGAAGTGCTCCACAACCCGATGAACTGATTGCCTAGAACCGATCAGCAAAGCCGGCGTCTTCCTCGATGAGACGCCGGCTTCCCTTTCCGGGAATACTCAGACGCCATGCTTCTCGTTGACCTCGTCCAATCGATCGTCGATGGACTGCTTTTTGGTGCGACTTACGCGCTGATCGGGATCGGTTTCACACTGGTCTTCGGCGTTCTGCACAAGATCAACATGGCCTACGCGGCGGCCTCCGTCGGCGCGGCCTACGCAGCGCTGCGCCTCGCTACGCTGATTTCCGCTCCGGCATGGGCGTCGTTGCTCATCGCGGCAGCGGTCGGCGGGCTCTTCGGCCTCCTGATCTATTGGCTCTGCTTCCGCTTCATCCCGCTATCGAACCCGCTGGCAACGCTGATGTCCACGGTCGGCATGTTCCTGCTCGCCGAGGAGATCATCGTCCACACCACGGACGGCATGCCCCAGAACTACCCTGTCGTCGTAAGTGGCGTCTTCGATGTCGGCGAGTTCATGTTCCGTGGCGACCTGCTGTTCGTCTTCTTCTGCGCGATCCTGGCCATGATCGTGCTGCTCTATCTGCTCTTCCGGACCAAGCTCGGCATCGCGACCCGGGCAGTGTCACAGCAGCCGATCGCGGCCCAGCTCGTCGGCATCCGCCTGAGCCAGGTGAACGCGCTCACGTTCGTCGTCACCGGGATGCTCGGTGGCTTTGCCGGCGCCTTGATCGGCTCAGCCGTCGGCCTTCTCTCGCCGCTCCTCGTTATCCCGCTGACGATCAAGGGCCTCATCGTGACGGTGATCGGCGGCCTCGGCAGCATCCCGGGCGCCATTGTCGCCGGCTTGCTGGTCGGGATGGCCGAGAATGTCTTCCAGTATTTCCGTGGCGTCACGGAGCGCGACATCTACGTGATGCTGCTGCTGTTCGTTTTTCTTGTCTTCCGTCCGGGCGGCATCTTCTCCACAACCGTGAAGCGCGACTGAGGCTCAACGCACAATGGATTTCTATCTCGGCCTCCTTCAGATCATGGGCGTCCACACGCTGCTCGGACTCTCGGCCTATGTCGTGCTGCAGACGGGGCAGGTCTCGCTTGCTCAAGCGGGCTTCATGGCGATCGGCGCTTATGTTGCGGCGATGCTGACAGTTCTCGCCGGCTGGCCGCTGAGCATGGCCTTGATCGTCGCCGCGCTGGTTTCGGGTATTATGGCCTGCCTAGTCGGCTTCCCGGCGCTGCGCGTTCACGGGCTCATGCTCGTTGTTGCAACCATCGCCTTCACGGAGATCGTTCGACTCTTCTTCTTCAACTTCGACTATCAGATCTCGCGCGGCAGCATCCAGGTCGGCCCGCTGGGTGGTGAAGGCTTCCGCCAGATCCGCTATTTCCCCGAGAACGGGTGGACGACGCTGCATGTCGCGATCTTCATCTGGATGATCGTGGCGCTCGTCATGGCCGCGCTGTGGTGGATGGATCGATCGCGGGCCGGCGCCGTCTTGCGTGCGGTTGGCGAGGATGAGCTCGCGGCGCAGAGCTGCGGCATCAATCTCACGGCGGTCAAGGTCTCGGCCATGACGGCAGGTGGCGTGATCGCTGGACTCGCGGGCGGACTCTACGCGCACTACACGACACACATCGAGCAGACCAACTTCACCATTCTGCTGGCGACGTTCGCGATCGCCTATCCGATCCTCGGCGGGCTTTCGAGCGTGTTCGGGACGGTTGCCGCGGTGATCTTCATCCAGGGCTTCCTCGTCGAGGGCCTGCGCTTCCTCGGCGACTGGCGCAACCTGCTGTTCGGCGCGCTCATCGTGCTCGTGATGAACATCCGCCCGAGCGGGCTCCTGGACGCGCGGACAATGGCGGCGATACGCCGTCTCTTCGGCCGCAAGGAGGCGTGAGCCGATGCTTGAGTTGAACGACCTCTCGAAGCATTTCGGCGGTGTCCGCGCCGTCGACAGTCTCGACCTCAACATTGAGGAGGGCCAGGTCTTCGGGCTCATCGGGCCGAACGGCTCCGGCAAGAGCACGACGGTCAATCTCATTGCCGGGCTGCTGCCGGTGACGCGCGGCTCGATCAAGCTTGCGGGCCAGGACATCACGCGCCTGCCAACGCACGCCCGCCTCGGCAACGGCGTCGCACGGACCTTCCAGAACATCCGCCTGTTCGGCCAGCTCACCGTCTGGCAGAACCTGTGGGTCGCAGAGAACGCACTGGCACAGCGCGCGCGCAGCAACTTCCTGTCGCGCTGGCTCGGCGGCCGGCGTGGCGACCGCGATCGGATCACCAAAGCGCTCGAGTTCTCTGGCCTCGCGGACAAGGCGGACGAACTCGCCGCCAATCTCTCGTTCGGCGAGCAGCGCCGCCTGGAGCTCGCACGCGCACTCGGCGCCGAACCGCGGCTGCTGCTGCTCGACGAGCCGGCGGCAGGCATGAATGCCGAGGAAATCGCGGCGCTCGACGACCGCATCCGCCAGATCCGCGACAGCGGTGTGACCGTGCTGCTGATCGAGCACCACATGGAATTGATCATGGCGGTCGCCGACCGCATCGCGGTGCTGAACTTCGGCCAGAAGATCGCCGAAGGAACGCCAGCCGAGGTTCAGGCGCATCCTGCCGTGCGCGAAGCCTATCTCGGCACCGCTGCCTGAACGCCAGGAGGAACCGCTTTCCGATGCTCGACGTCCAGGACATCGTCACTGCCTACGGCAAGATCGAGGCGCTCAAAGGCGTGAGCCTCGCTGTTGCGGAAGGGCGGATTACCTGCCTGCTCGGCCCGAACGGCGCCGGCAAAACCACGCTCATGTACTCGATCGCCGGCATCCTCAAGCCGCGGCGCGGCACCATCCGTCTCGGCGGCACCGACATCACCGGCCAATCCCCTGCCGCGATCGTCTCCCGCGGCCTCGCGCTCGTGCCGGAGAACCGCCTCGTCTTCCCGCAGATGACGGTCGCGGAGAACCTCGAGGCGGGTGCCTACCAGCGCCGCGACTCGGCCGAAGTCGCCACCGACACCGAGCGCATGTACACGCGCTTTCCCCGCCTCAAGGAGCGGCGCAGCCAGCTTGCCGGGACGTTGTCGGGAGGTGAGCAGCAGATGCTCGCGGTGGCGCGCGCACTGATGAGCCGGCCGCGCATCCTGCTGATGGACGAGCCGTCGCTCGGCCTCGCGCCGCTGATCGTGGAGGAGATCTTCCGCATCGTCGGCGAACTCAACAAGGATGGCGTGACGATCTTTCTCGTCGAGCAGAACGTGCACATGGCGCTCAAGGTCGCGCACCACTTCTACCTGATGGAGCAGGGCCTCGTGACGTTCTCTGGCGAACCCGGCAAACTTGCCGAGGACGAGGTCATCCAGCGTGCCTATCTCGGCGCCAGCCGCGAGGCCTCCGGACACAAGACGGGATAGCAGCGTGGCCGTCGATCTCGCGCAGAACACGCTCGACGGCCTGCTGATCGGCTCATCGTACGCGCTGCTCGCCATCGGCTTCACCCTCATATTCGGCGTCATGCGGCGTCTCAACCTCGCCTATGGGCCGACGGTGATGGCCGGGGTCTATCTCGGCACATACGCTTTCGTTTCACTGGGCGTGCCGCTCCTCGTCGTCCTCGCGATCGTGGTCATCGGCGCGGCGCTGATCGGCCTCTACGTCGAGCGGCTGTGCTTCCGCCCGTTCGGCGAAGCCGCGCGGACGGCGTCCATGGTCGCCAGCTTCGCGCTCTGGATGCAGCTCGAAGAGGCGGCGACGCTGCTGCTGCCGCGTCATATGAACCCGTTCCCGGCACTCATCTCCGCACCGGCCATCGAGATCGGGCCACTGATGCTGCGCGCCGACCATCTTGTGATGCTGGCGGTCACGCTCGTCGTCGCAGGCGGCGTGACTGCGCTCCTGTCCCGCACGCGGTTCGGGCTCGCCGTTCGCGCCGTGATCGACCAGCCGCGCGCGGCCGCGATCGTCGGCATTCACGTGCAGCGCGTGATGATGCTGACCTTCGTGATCGCCTCTGCGATCGGCGGCGTCGCAGGCTTCCTGATTGCCGCGACCGACGCCCAGGTGACCGCCATGATGGGCATGTGGGCGACCACTAAAGGCCTCGTCGCGATGATGCTCGGCGGGCTCGGTTCAGTGCGCGGCGCCATCGCCGGCGGACTGCTGCTCGGCGTGATCGAAGCACACACGCAATGGTTCCTCGGGCCCCAGGTGCGCGACATGGCTGCGTGGGGCCTCCTGTTCTTCATCCTGGCGTTCTGGCCCGGCGGCTTGATGGGCGCGCGCGCACTCGACCGCACGATGGCGGTCGGACGGCGCGTGTAGGGTCGTGTCGCCATGGACTATCTGATCACCGTCGTCGCCAATATCGGGATGGTCTCGTTCGTCGCGCTATCGGCGTACATCCTGCTGCTCGCGGGCCAGATCTCGTTCGGCCAGCAAGCCTACTTCGGCCTCGGCGCCTATGCCGCCGGCATCGCCACCGTGATGTGGAACTGGCCGCTGCTCGCGGCACTGGCGCTCGGCGCGATCGTTGCGGCACTCGCAGCGGGGATCGTCGGGCTCGCCACGCTGCGTCTGAGCGGCATCTACTTCGCGATGGCCACGCTGGCGTTCGCCGAGACTTTGCGCATCGCCGCCGATCTGTTCGTCTATCGCCGCACGATCGACGGCATAGAAACCGGCCCGGACGGCGTAAACGGCTTCCGCGACATCCGCTATTTCTTCGCCGCCGACATCTCGCCGGTGCAATCCTGCATATTCGTCTACGCGCTGCTGGCAGCGGTGCTGGTTCTCTTGATCCTGGCCGAACGCGGACGCGCAGGCCGCACCCTGCGTCAGGTCGGCGAGGACCCGCTGCTCGCCGAAGTGCGTGGCATCAACGTCATGCGCGTCAGGATGCTGGCGGCGCTCGCCGCGGGTGCGGTGGCGGGTCTTGGCGGCGGACTCTACGCGCATCTGCTGACCTACGTCGAGCCGCGCAGCTTCGACATCATGCTCGGCGTCCACGCGCTGGCCTATGGGCTGATCGGCGGGCTCGGCACTGTGTTCGGCCCACTGCTCGGGGTGCTCATCGACATCGGGCTGCTCGAGTCGACGCGCGTGCTGCGCGGGTATCGCATGATCGCGTTCGGCGGGCTGGTCGCGGTGCTGCTCATCGTCAGGCCGCGCGGCCTACTCGACGAGACTACGGTCAATCGTCTGCGGAGCTTCTTCCGGAGGCGCGCCGATGCTCGAGATTGACGGCCTCAGGGTTCGCTTCGACGGCGTCCAGGCGCTCGCCGGACTGACGCTCACGGTGCCAGCGGGCACACGTCTCGGCGTGATCGGACCGAACGGGTCCGGCAAGACGACGCTTCTCAATGCCATCTCCGGTCTCGTCGCCATTGCCAGCGGCACCATCCGGCTCGATGGCCAGGAGATCTCGCGCCTCGCGCCGCACGAGATCGCGCGATCCGGTGTGGCACGCACATTCCAAGCCGTGCGGCTGTTCCATCGCTTGAGTGTGCTCGACAATGTGCTGCCCGATGCCGGTCCGCGGGCAGCGCCGGCCGCCGACGCCCGGCGCGCCGCACTCGAAGCTCTGGAGGCCGTGGATCTGGGCGGACGCCGTAATGCCATGGCGGGCGATCTCAGCTTCTTCGAGCAGCGCCGGCTGGAGATCGCCCGCGCGATCGCACAGCAACCTCGGCTGCTACTTGTCGACGAGCCGACCAGTGGTCTGTCACGCGCCGAAGCAGAGGCGATCGTCGCGATTCTCACCCATCGCGTCGACGTGGCGACGACCGTCCTCATGATTGAACACAACGTTAATGCGATCGAAGCGCTCTGCCCGCGCGCGATAGTGCTTGTGGAAGGAAATCTGACGGCCGACGCGCCTACGAAAGATCTGCTTCACGATCAGCGACTCGCAGACGTGTACTTCGGGTCACAGTCGCGCGCCGATCGTGGCTGAACGACCGCACTACTCACGGCTTTGCCTAGAATTTGTCGCAAATATTGGGCGCGGAATAAGTGTTCATTGCTTTTATTGACGGCATCAACTTGAACCCAAACATCGATTGGATCATTGTCTCATCACGCCGGGTGAATCATGAAGACACGAGAGGAGAGCGTTCCGAATGATCAGAACACTCACAATATCAGCAGTGGCAGCCGTGGGCATCATGCTGATGCCGGGCCAGGCCGCTCAAGTCGCCGCTGCGCCGGCCATCACATCCAAGATGGCGACGCCGGACAGCATGGTGGAGAAGACGCGGTACAGGGGCCGCGGTGTTCGTGGCGGTCGTAGCTTCCGCGGTGGGCGCAGCTTCCGCGGGGCCCGCTTTCACCGTGGCCGCAGCTTCCGTGGCGGCCGCTACTACAGCGGACGACGCTACGGATACTACCCGCGCCGGCACTACCGCCGCTACTATCGGCCGGGACTCGTGATCGGCGCTGGCCTGCCGTTCATCTATGGCGGCTACGCCTATAGCCGCAGCTGCGGTTACTACTATCGCAAGTGGCAGCGCACGGGCAGCCGTTACTGGCGCAACCTGTATCGTTCGTGCCGCTGGTAGTCGCTCCTGCGAGACCTGAATGAACGAGGGCCGGCGCTCGAGCGAGCGCCGGCCCTTCGTTTATCGAGCGACCGATCGAGCGGCGAGCGGATCAGCCCCGCTCTGCGATCGGCACGTAGGCGCGCGCCTCCGGCCCGTTATAGAGCGTCAGCGGCCGGATCAGGATGTTGTTGTCGAGCTGCTCGAGCACCTGCACGGTCCAGCCGGGCACGCGACCGATCGCAAAGATCGGCACGAACAGGTCTTTCGGGATCTTGTGCAGGTAGTAGATCACGCCCGAATAGAAATCGACATTCACGTTCACCCCGTGCCGGGCATAGGGCTTCATCTCCGCCACGAGGGATTCGAGAATCTCGTACCACCTCGGCTCGCCCATCTCCTTGGAGAGCCGTTTGACGCCCTCGCGCATGTGGCGCGCACGCGGGTCCTCCGCCCGATACACCCGATGGCCGAAGCCGGTGATCGCCTCCTTTGCCGCCCGCTTGGCCTTCACGTAGGCGGCCGTATTCGACGGATCGCCGATCTCCTCCGCCATCCGCATCACATCCTCGGCGGCGCCTCCATGCGCAGGGCCGGACAGCGCCGCGATCGCCGACGTGATCGCCGCGTGGATGTTGGCATCGGTGCCAATCACCACGCGGGCAGTGAACGATGACGCGTTGGAGCCGTGCTCGGCGTGCAGCACCAGATCGGTATCGAGCAGCTTCGCGGCATCCCCCGAGGGCTTCGTACCCTTCAGGAGCCACAGGAAGTTCGCGGCATGGCCCAGCGCAGGATCGGGCGCGAGAGGCTCCAAGCCGTTGCGGATCCGCTCATGTGCGGCAACGATCATCGGCACCTGCGAGGAAAGCCGGATGCCTTTGCGGATCGTCGCCTCACGTGAGGTGTCCGCCGTTTCGGGATCGAAGGCCGCCAGCGCCGAAGCCGCGGTCCGCAGGACATCCATCGGATGGGCGTGCTGCACCAGCCGGATCACGTCGAGGATCGGAGCCGGAAGAGAACGGGCGACCTTGAGCTCGGCATCGAACGCCGCCAGCTCGGCCATCGTAGGCAATGCGCCGTGGATCAGCAGGTAAGCCGTCTCCTCGAAGCACGAGTGCTGCGCGAGATCATGGATGGAATAGCCGCAGTAGCGCAGCTCGCCCGCCTTGCCGTCGATGAAGGTTGTTTGGGACCGTTCGAAATAGACATCCTTGAGGCCCCGGTAGATCCGGGGCTCGTTGCCTGCGTCGGCCATGGGTCTGCCTCCTGAGCCGTTTCCTATCACATAGTGAGACAGTACTTGCACCATTGGCCAGCTTGCCTACAAGAGCGTTGTAGGCTTCGCGCATCGATATCGGACGAAGACGGCATGGACATCGTTGCATCTTCCAAGGCCGCCGTGGCAGGACGTGGCCTTCGGGTCGTGCTGCCGGAAGGCGGTGACGAGCGTATATTGGCCGCCGCCGTGCGCCTGGTGCGTGAGGATCTGGCGCGCCCGATCGTGCTCACCGATGACGTGGATGCGACGCGCGCCCGCCTTGCCGCACTTGGCGCTGAAAGTACCACCAGCACCATCGACGTGCGAAATCCAGACACCGATGACGCCGCAGCACGACTTGCCGCCCTCGTCGCCGCGAACCGCGACCGCATGAACGAGCGCACCGCCGCCCGCCTCGTGCGCAAACCTCTGTACTTCGCCGGTGCCCTGGTTGCGATCGGCGAGGCTGACGCGATGGTCGCCGGTGTCGACAACCCAACGCGCCGCGTGATCGAGGCCGGGTTGATGACCATCGGACCCGCACACGGCATCGCCACGCCCTCAAGTTACTTCCTGATGCTTGTGCCCGCGCGCGGAGACACGCCGCAGCGCGCGCTCGTGTTCGCCGACTGCGCCGTCAACGCCGACCCTACCCCTGAGGAACTTGCCGATATCGCCATCGCCTCCGCTGCCAGCGCGGAAGCCTTGCGCGCTGAGCCAGCCCGAGTCGCACTGCTGTCATTCTCGACGCATGGCAGCGCGACGCATCCGCGAGTCGACAAAGTGCGCGCCGCACTCGATCTGATCCGCGCGCGTGCACCGGGACTCGCGGTCGATGGTGAGCTGCAGGCCGACGCGGCACTCTCTGCTGCGGTCGCGGCGAAGAAGGTGAAAGGCGACAGCGCCGTCGCTGGCCGCGCGAACGTGCTCATCTTTCCGGATCTCGACTCCGGCAACATCGGCTACAAGCTGGCGCAGGAACTCGCTGGCGCACAGGCTATTGGCCCGTTCCTCCAGGGCTTCGCCAAGCCGGTCTCCGATCTGTCCCGTGGCGCGCGCGTCGATGACGTGATTGCCACCGTCGCCGTGACGCTGGCGCGCGCGGCGATGGCAAGGTAGCGCCATGCGAAACGCCCGACAGGTGAAAGCACCCGCCGGGCGTCGCAAGCGTAGCGATCCCATGGTCAGACGATGCCGCGATCCCAATAGACGGGCGCGTTGTAGTGCTTATGCGTGCGCGCTTCCCATTCGCGATCGCCCCATGCGCCTTCGGAGAAGGCGGGCGCATCCTGAAGCTGTTGCTCGGTGATCCCGGTGCGGTAGCCGCCCAGCGCCGGATCGTACTTCAGAGCGGCCCACGGCACAGGATAGTGGCTGTTGCCGAGGCCGAGGAAACCACCGAAGCTCATCACGGCGTAGCTCACGCGACCGGAAGGCTTGTCGATCATCAGATGATCGATCTCTCCGACTTTTGCGTCACCCGCACCGTAGACGTTGGTGCCTTCGACCTCCTGGCTCGATATGAGCTGGTGACTTGTGGCGTATTGCGTAGCTGAAGCCATCGTATCCTCCTTTGATTGCGTATGAAGAAATAACGCGCGCGGTGCGATGAGGTTTCACGCGGCACGCGCAATCGGAGACAAGAGCGCAAGACGACAAAGGGGCGCCGTCGGCGCCCCTCGTCATCTCAATTGCGCGCAATCTGCCGCCTTAGCGGGTCGGATTGGTCTGCGCACGCTTCGCCGGCCTCACGTAGTCAGGCGCAGCCTGAAGCTGTTCTTTCGTGGCATTGACGGTGAAGTAGGTCTCGCCGTCCGAATGCACCATGCGCTTCACCTGATCCACTGTCAGCGAGACTTCCTTCTCGCCGATGCCCAGGAAACCACCGACACCGATGACCACCGCGGTGACGCGACCGTCGTCGACGATGAGGTCGTTGACGTCGCCAATACGCTCACCGGCCGTGTTGTAGACTCGCGAGCGCATGAAGTCCTTCGCGTTCCACGCGCCGGTCACTTCCTGGGTCGGAGCCTTTGACTTCATCTGCGTCTCAGCAGCCGGTGGCGTCCGCGCGGGCGGTGCAGTCGTGGCAGGCGGCGTCGCAGCCGGTGGAGACGTTGCAGGCGGCGTGGTGGTGGTCTGAGCGATTGCACTGGTCGACATCAGAATGGCGGCGCACGCCGCGAGAACAGACGCTCTCATGGGAGTTGCTCCTCGACTTGTTTGTGATGTCGTAGAAACGATCGCGCGGCGGGATGGTTCCGGAATTCCTCGCCGCGCCCTGGGACCGAGCACCCCATCCGCAGAGTTCGCGGCACCAGAAGCGCGCACGATCTGCGAGCACGCCGCCCGCCAGACACATCCCTCGCGCAACCGTGACCAATTCAGTGATGGCGAACCGCGTGGCGGCACCGCGACACGCCACACAAAGCGGAGAATTAAAATCCTAATTTATTGTTTTTCTGTCATGTTTATTCGAATCATTATGCGGATATACTGCTTACGGACATCGAGGGACGCCATGAAATCTGCGGCTTTTGCGGTCGGTGCTGTGTTGGCGCTGGCGTCGGCGGATCATGCCTTTGCCGAACCCGGACAACGCC
>CAZKZT010000061.1:0-13814 GCA_964557265.1 uncultured Hyphomicrobium sp. | reverse complement strand
TAGAGACGATGACCACCAAAGCACCGCTGTTATCGCGTCCTTGTCGCGTGATGCAGCGGCTTGCCAGATCGATCGCACGTCGCGGCCGTTGTCGCGGCTCGATCCTTCCTCTTCGCCGATCCGCGGCTCTCCTGTTGTAGAATTGTCCCAAACACCAGCGCAGCTACAGCCGCCATGCCTTTCCGATTGACTCCGATGTGATCTTCAGGCGCATTAGCGCTGTGATGGTGGTGCCACACGCAGCGATGCGATGACACCAGGAACACGGTGAGGTGTATCAGCTCGTCGAGCCGAGAACCAATCCCGTGGCTGCGCCCGCAACTGTGAGCGGCGAGTCACCTCCAATGATGTCACTGGTTGTCGGCAACGGCGGCTGGGAAGACTGGAGGGGACGCCAGAGCCGCGAGCCAGGAGACAGACCATCACAAGTCGCCCATCCCCCATGCGGGCCGCTTGGTGGAACGGATTCCCGTAGTGGCGACTGATGTGCAACCGATTGGGAGCGACGTCAGTGATGCCCGGGGACTTCAACGCACTCTGAAACATTGAGATCAGTCCGCTCGCACGCGCGAGCCTGAATGGATGGTGTGCCGACCGCACGCACATCTCTGCCGGGCCGGCGCCGCAGCGTAGTATCTCGGGCAAACAAGCCGTTGCTCCCGTCCATGATCGCGACGGGGTATTATGACTATTCAGCTTCGTATCCGAGCCGACATCGGCAGGAGCAGTGTGTCTCGTGTTGCTCTCGTCGCGGCCTGCGTTCTGCTGCCCGCTATCGGATCGCCGGTGCGCGCGCAGGATGTCACCCCGCTCGAAGGCATCGTCATCCATTCGGCAAACCGCACGCCGACCGATGCCGCAAAAGTTGGTTCCTCGGTCGAGGTCATCACCGAGAAGGATCTCGAGGCGCGCTCGCAGACGTACGTGAAGGACTATCTCGAAACGCTGCCCGGCGTCCATTTCAGTCAGTCCGGACCTCCGGGCTCAGGCGCTGGCATTCGCATTCGCGGTGGAGAGGGCAGGTACGTCAAGGTTCTCATCGACGGTATTGATGTCTCCGATCCATCGAACACCGAGACAGCTGCGCACTTGGAACATCTGCTGGTAGGCGACGTCGCGCGCATTGAGGTCCTGAAAGGACCGCAGAGCACGCTATTCGGCGGCGACGCGGTGTCTGGCGTCATCAGCATCGAAACCAAGGTCGCCGCCAAGCAGGGGTTCTCGCAGCGTGGATCGGTCGAATACGGCGCCTACAATACCTGGCGGGGCGCCGCGACGACGGGTTTCAGGGCGGCTGATGGAAGCAATATCTCTTTCACCGCGCAGGGCGTGAACAGCGACGGTTTTTCGGCCGCGAGCGCGGGGCGAGAAAACGATGGCTACCGGAACCTGACTTTCTCGGGGCGCGGCGAGTACTATCTTTCGCCCTCGGCCAAGATCTTCTTTGCGGCGCGCTCCGTCGACGCGAAGCACGAATATGATGGGACCGCGCCAGTCTTCCCGTACGCGCCTATCGATGCAGATGCCCATGGCAAGTACAAGCAGCAGGCTGGTCGCGTTGGTACTGAGTTCACGCTGCTGAACGGTGCCTTTCAGAACACGTTCGCCTTTCAGGCCATGCAAATCGAACGCGACCAGTTCTCCTCTGGCGTACGCACGAGCTGGTTCGAGGGCGATCGGATCAAGGCCGAATACAAAGGCGTTCTCCGATTCAACAACCAGTTGTCGCTCCTGTTTGGCGGTGATTGGGAAGAGACAAGAGCGCGCACCAGCAACGATCCCGCCAATCGGTTTTCTGCGGATGTCGCGAGTGCCTACGCGCAGTTGATGCTCGAACCGATTCCCGGTCTAGCCCTTGCCGCCGGTGGCCGCATCGACGACCACAGCAATTTCGGAGAGTTCAGCACGTACCGATTTACGGGTGCGTATCTCATTCCTGGCACTGAGACGAAACTGCGCGGCAATATTGGCACGAGCTTCCGTGCACCCTCGCTCGACGAAATGTATACTAACTATCCGCCGTGGTATCCGAACTATGGCAACCCAAACCTCAAGCCGGAAGAGAGCAAGGGCTGGGAAGTTGGTATCGAGCAGGGCTTCAACAATGGCCGCTGGAAGTTTGGTGCGACGTACTTCCACACGGCCACCGATAACCTGATCGCGTTCGACGCACCGCCCCCCACATATACATGCGGCGTCACGTGCATGGTCAATATCGATGGTACGACCGTACGCAATGGTGTTGAACTGACGGCAAGTGTGCGCGTCAGCCCGCGTCTCGGCCTGTCGAGCAGCTATACCTACGTTGACACAGAGCGCGGTGATGACGGCGCACGCATCGCACGTGTGCCGCGCCACATGTTCACGGCGGGCGTCGAATTCCTGCCTCTGGACAAGGTCGAGGCAAACGTCGTCATCAAGTACGTGGCGGACACACTCGATGCTGGCGACCAGCTCGACGACTACTTCCTGCTGTCGGCGAAGATCTCCTACGAGTTCATGCCCGGCGTGAAGGCTTACATCCGAGGCGAGAACCTGCTCGACGAGAAGTATCAGACCGTACGCGGCTACGGTACGGCAGGCGCATCTGTTTACGGCGGTTTTCAGTTCGCGCTGCCGAACAATTAGAGCGGCCTGTCGGCTGTTCGCACTCTGGGTCGTGGCCGGTGGCTCTTTGGTCCACCGGCCGTAGTGCGTTTCAGTTCCTGAAGCGATAGGATCAATGCGGGATATGATGACTGTGCCTGACGCACAGCGCGGCAGCGAAACATCGGCACCGGCGGACCAACGCATATCCGTTGCGCCGGGCGTCGTTTTGCGCCCCGTCATGCCGCTGGCATCTGAGGAAAGCCGGTACGCGCGCACGATCTTCCAGTGCGCGGGCGTGCTGATTTCCCTGGTTCTCCACGCCGGAGCCGCCGCTGCCATGCTGGTTTGGCTCGCGCCCGCCCCTGGCGCCGTTCCAGAGTTCACTGAGGCGATCTCGGTCGAAATCATCACGAGCGAAGTCGCCGAAGCCGTCGAGAACAGCCCGCCCACCTCTGCCGCGGCAGCGGCCAGCGCCACAGATGCGCAGGCTGGAAGCACAGTCGAGGCGCCCGCCCAGCAGAAGGTGGACGAAGTCGCTCCGGCGTCAACGGAGCCGCCGCCTCGTATCGAAGAGGCCGCCACTGCCGAACCAGCTCGCGAGGTTTCCGAAGTGCCTGAGACGCATCAGGCAGAACCTCACGACATTGCGCCGCCCGATGCGCGTATGCCGGCTGAAGACTTGCCCGCACCTGCCCCGGCCGTGAAACGCGACGAGGCACGCCTTGATGTCGTGCCAGAAGGCGACGTCGCCGCCGCGCGATCTCCGGAACGAAGCAAACCAGCGCCATCGGCAGACAATCGACCGGCTGCCCTTCCCCGCGTCAGGTCGCGCACCGATCGGGTGCAGCCCTCAGAAGACGCACGGCCAACGCCCACGCGCCGCAAGACAAAAGCCAGCGCCCCCTCGCGCAAAGGCGGCAATCCATCGCGCGCCGCGCGCCACTCCGGGACCACCGCCGCACGCGCATCCGCCAGCCGGGGCGCAGCCATCAACTATGCGGCGATCGTTCGCGCGCGCGTTGCCGCGCGCCGCCCTTCAGGACACGGGCAGCGCGGGAGCGTGTACATCACCTTCGGCGTGTCGCCTTCTGGTGGCCTCGCATTCGCAAGCGTCTCGCGTTCGTCGGGTGATCCCAGCCTGGATCGCAGCGTGCTGGCCGCCGTTCGCGGCGCAGCGCCGTTTCCGGCACCGCCAGCCGGCGCATCCCTTCGCCAGCGCCAGTTCAGCATACCATTCCACTTCCAGTGAGCCACGGATGAACCTCGAAACCTGGATTGCACAGTCGTGTCCCGCACCATCCGCCGCGCACGCGGCGGCGGCGGCGGCGCGGCAAGACCAGCTGACCAAACCGCAGGGTGCACTTGGGCGGCTCGAGAAGCTCGCCATCGAACTCGCCGCACTCCAGTCGACGGATCGCCCGCGCGCCGACAACGCGCGCATCGTGCTGTTTGCCGGCGATCATGGCGTCGTCGCGCAAGGCATCTCCGCCTACCCTTCCGCGGTGACCGTCCAGATGCTCGAAAATTTCGCGGGCGGCGGCGCGGCCATATCGGTGCTCGCGCGACAACTCGGCGCCACGCTCGAGGTTGTCGACGCAGGCACGCTGGCGTCCACCTCCCCGATCGGCGTCGTGATCGACAGGCCCTGCTGCGGGACGCGCGACTTCGCCCGTGAACCCGCCATGACACCCGACCAGACACACCACGCACTCGCCGCCGGCCGGCGCGCCGTGCGCCGCGCGACCGAACAGAACACCGACATCCTCATTCTCGGCGAAATGGGCATCGGCAATACCACGTCGGCGACAGCGATCGCGGCGGCACTGCTTGGCAAGCCCGCGCACGATCTCGCAGGCGCCGGGACCGGCCTCGACGCGGGGGGCGTCAAACACAAGGCAGACGTCGTTGGCCGGGCACTGGAGTTGCATCGCCTGCGCTCCAGCCCGGACGCGCTCGACGTCCTGCGCTGCGTCGGCGGTTTGGAGATTGCCGCGCTTACCGGCGCGGTGATCTCCGCGGCGCAGGCCAGAATTCCCGTGCTGATCGACGGCTTCATCGTCACAGCCGCTGCGCTGGTCGCCGTCCGGCTCAACCCATCGTGCCGGCATTGGCTCATGTTCGCGCATCGCTCCAGCGAGAACGGCCACGCCGCACTCCTGTCCGCACTCGACGCAGAACCACTGCTCGACCTTGGAATGCGGCTCGGCGAAGGATCGGGTGCCGCATTGGCGCTGCCGATCGTGCGGCTTGCGTGCGCCGTGCACGCGCAAATGGCCACCTTCGCCGAAGCCGGTGTTTCGGGGGCTGCGTGATGCGCGTCGATCTCATCCGGCATGGCGAACCGGAAGTGCGCGGCCTCCTGCTCGGACGAACCGACATAAGCTTATCGGAACGCGGCCGACAACAGCTCGCGCACGTGGCGGCCGGGCGCACATGGGCATCCGTCGTCACCTCGCCCCTGCGACGCGCGCGGGAACCTGCGGAAGCGCTTGCGCACGCGAGGGGCGTACCACTGCGGATCGATGACGACTGGGCGGAGATGGACTTCGGTACCTGGGATGGCCGCGCCGTTGCGGAACTGCGCGAGACCCCCGCGACCGCCGCGCACTTGGCGACACTCTACCAATGTGCTGATGCGCCCGGCCCGCCGGATGGCGAAACGTGGATGGCGCTGCACGCTCGCACCACGCGCGCATTGCACGCCCTCCTCGATACGCCTTCGCAAGCGCCGGCGCTCGTTTCGACGCACGGCGGGCCGATGCGTGCCGCGTTGTCGGCCGCTTGCGGTATCCCGTACGAACGCACGTGGAGCTTCCGGATCGACTACGGCACCCGTCTCACGCTGCGCATCGCACGCCAGGATGACCGTCGACTGTGGGGCGAGATCGTCGAATTGGTGCAGCCATGAACACGCGCGGCCTCGTTCTCGCCATTCAGTTTCTGACGCGATTGCCGACACCGCAGATCGCGGACTTCCGTCCCGAGGACCTCTCGCGGTCATCCGACTGGTTTCCGCTGGTCGGCGTTCTCGTAGGCATTGCGATCGCGGCTGCGGCCTGGGCCGGAGCGCTCGCGACGCCATGGATCGGCGCACTTGCGGGCCTCGTTGTATGGGTCTGGATCACCGGCGCGCTGCATCTCGATGGCCTCGGCGATGTCACCGATGGATTGGCGGCAGCCCACCGCACACCCGAGCGCTTTCTCGAAGTCCTGCGCGATCCGCACATCGGTGCGTTCGGCGCGATCGCCATCGTCGTTCAGTTGATCGCCAAAATCGTGCTCCTCGCCGAGATCGCGAAACTCACGACGCTGCTTCCCCTCGTTCTCGTGCCGGCATGGGCACGATGGGGCACGCTCATCTGGAGTTCCACCGTGCCGCCGCTCGCCAGCGGCACCGGCGAGCGCTTCTCGTGGCAGATCGCGAGAAAGAGCACCATCGCGCAAGGTATAGCCCTCGCCGGATTGAGCCTGTGGTTTGCGCCGGCGCTGCTTGCCGCGCTCGCCATTGTCCCGGCGTTGAGCCTCTACTGGCGGCTCCGCCTTGGCGGCATCACGGGCGATTGCCTCGGAGCGAGCGTCGAGGTGACGGAAACACTGCTTCTTCTGGCGGTGGCGCTGGCAGCCACTGCAATCCAGTAGCCCTTGCCGGCAGCGACGACACGCGTGCGGCGCTCTGGATCATCCTCGCGCGCTGAACGTCTATCGCATGGCCTGCTTGATGGAGATCGCGGCAATCGCGCTGCTGGCGGTCATCGCGCGTGGTTGGGCGTAGCTTCCGCTTGCCCCCCACCCGGCGCGCTATCCCTCAAAGCCCACGAACCGCGCCACCTGCGCGACCGGCTCGCGGTGGGCTTTCACCGCGTTGGCCGAGAATTCGTCGTCGGGATAACCCATGGCGATGCAGGTCATGATCACTTCATTTGCCGGTATGTCGGCTTCCTCACGCACGATCTCGGAACGCATGATTCCCTGCCCGTTGATGACCGTGCCAAGACCGCGATCCCAAGCCGCGAGGCAAATGCCGTAGCTCAGCGCGCCGAGGTCGAAATGCACGACCGCGCCCGGATCGAGATCTCTGTCGTACGTCAGCACCATCGATACCGGCGCATCGAACTGGCGGAAGCCGCGCATGACCCAATCCTGACGCATCGCCTTGTCCTCGCGGGCGATCCCCATCGCCGCAAAGAGCTGCTTGGCAATCTCCACCTGCCGGTGGCGATGAACGCCCTGGTACTCGCCGTGCGAGACGATGTCCCGATTGACGGCGCTGCCCGCCGCCATCATCTCGGTGTTGCGACGGCGCACACGATCGAGGGGCGCCCCCGTCAGCACATGCACGTGCCAGGGCTGCGTGTTCATCGACGATGGCGCCCCGATCGCGACAGCCAAAATCTCTTCGATGAGGGCGCGCGGCACGGCACGGTTCTTATAGCCGCGCACGCTGCGTCGCGTGCGCACGAGCTCGTCAAATTCCATCGCGGTCCTCCGTCTCGGGCGGGGCCTTGCCTATCATGAAGGGGGGCGATCGAACACCGGCAATCTCGAGCGACCGGTCACGAGCCGCGGCGCCTGATCGAGCCGCTACTTCACCGTGAGCGGCAGTCCCGCCACCATCATCACGACGCGATCGGCGATCGCTGCCACCTTCTGGTTCAGCCGGCCCTGCGCATCGCGGAACTGCCGCCCAAGCGGCGTGTCCGGCACAATGCCCCATCCGACCTCATTCGACACGAGCACGACAGGCACACGTGCTGCGGCAATAGCGGAAACGAGGCGATCGCCCGCCTCCTCGACGTCGAGGCCGCCGAGCAGGCAATTGCTAAGCCACAAGGTCAGACAATCGACGAGGATCGGCTCACCGCGCCGGTCGAGCTGCCGCACGGCTTCAGGCAATTTCAGCGGCGCATCGACGGTCTGCCATCGCTCATCGCGGCGGGTTCGATGGTGCGCTATGCGCGCGCGCATCTCGTCATCGAACGCCTCAGCGGTTGCCACGTAAATCCAGGGCGGCGGAAATGCTGCCAGCAAGGCTTCCGCGTATGTGCTCTTGCCCGAACGGGCACCACCGATCACGAGGATGAGACGAGGCTGAGACGGCATGGTTCGCATTCAATTCGGTTCGCGTGGTCCGGTCATCATATCCTGGGTGGCGCCCGGGCAAAGATCGGCTCGCCTACGATCCGGGCCTCCGCTATATCGAAGACGCGCGTGCCGGATAACAACACAGGCGCGCCGAGGATTGCACCGGGATCGACGGAGTGCAACGTGACCCATCCAGCGACGATCGGCGTGCTGTTGGCCGGCGGGCTCGGCCGCCGCATGGGTGGCGCCGATAAACCGTTGCGGAAAATCGGCGGCCGGACACTGCTGGCGCGCGTGGCCGAACGGCTGGCCCCGCAATGTGAGGCGCTGATCGTCAATGCCAACGGTGATCCGGAGCGCTTCGCCACGCTCGGATTGCCGGTGGTGCCGGATACCATCGAGGGCTTTGCAGGTCCGCTGGCCGGCATCCTCACTGCACTCGAATGGGTGCGCGAGCATCGTCCCGACTGCGCCTGGATCGTATCGGTCCCGACGGACTCGCCCTTCCTGCCACGTGATCTCGTCGCGCGATTGCACGACGCGCGGCTGCTGGCGCGCCAGCCGCTCGCTTCGGCGCGCTCCGGTGAACAGGTGCATCCTGTCGTCGGGCTATGGCCGGTGGCGCTGGCGGACACATTGCGGCATGCGCTGGTCGTCGAAGACAGGCGCGCGGTCGGCCGTTGGGTTGCGCAGACCGGCGCTGGCGAGGCGATCTGGCCGACCGAGCCCTACGACCCGTTTTTCAACGCCAATCGTCCCGAGGATCTGGCGGCGGCCGAGGCGATCCTGGCGCGCTGGCCCGACGCCTGAGCCTCTCCACGCTGCTCACGCGATCAGAGCGCGATCACACGATCTGGCCAGGGATTCCGGCCCTCCCGAAGCCATAGCAGCGTGTCACGCCAGAAACCGTCGGCATGACTGTCGTGAAAAAGATTGAAATGGCCAATCGCGTCACGCCCATAGTCCGCGGGATGCAGGAGAACGGCCGTCCGCTCCGCGCCTGTGTAGTACGCGAGCGTCCTGCGGATGGCTGGCACCGTCCCCAGCTCGTCGTCAGAAACGGCCACGGCGAGCGTGGGAGCGCTGACGGACGCCATCCGCTTCAGAACGCGTTGCCGATCCGCCGCTGGATGGCTGCGCTCGAAGCGCGGCCCCCGGAAGCTCCACTCGTTGGCGACTCCTGCCGGCAAGTCTTCGAGCCAACCGATACGGCGGCCAGGAAAGTACCCCCATACAGCGGTCGCGGCCGGCATCGCGAGATGCCATTTGACGAACAGGCCCAATCGTCGGCGTGGCGCGTAGTCGCCCCACCACGCGTACTGAGCCCCAACTGTGATCATCCGGCTGACGTGCGCGGCGCTCGAGGCAAGACCCGGCAGGAAACCGCCGATGCTGTGACCGACGACCATCGGCCGAATGGCCGGATCCCTTGCCATCAAGAACTGCAGAACGGCTTCGAAATCCTGCTCGCCCCATTCGCGCCAGCGGAAGCGGCATCCGCGCAGCCGCTCGGGGCGCGATAGACCAATGCCGCGATAGTCGTAGGTGAGCACGTCAAAGCCATGCTCCGACAGAAAGCGTGCGTAGCGGTGATAGTAGCGTGACGCGACACCCGTCGCGGCATTGATGATGACGCTGCCGCATCGGCTATCGCCTTGCGCAGCCCACAAATGCCCACCCAGCGCAATTCCGTCCTGGCACAGGATTTCGATGCGGCGGCCTTCGACGGATCTGCTTTGAAGTCGTGGATTGCTCATGGTCCCAGATCAGGCTCGACGCATCAGGCCGCAAAAAGCACGCGCACAAACTTGCTTCATCCGCGCAGCTCCACACATCAGCGCGTGTGTTCGGTCGTGCAGAGGCTGTGGTCCGCGAGGGCCTCGATGATGCGGCAATCGCAAACACGCTCGTGGCCGCATTCCTCGATCATGCGCGTCAGTTCGAGTTTCAACGCCTGCAAACTGGCGATGCGCCGCTCGATCTCCGCAAGGTGATTGCGCGCGATGCTGTCGGCCTGATGGCAGGAGGCCTGAGGTTCCGCCGTGAGCGCCAGCAGCTCGCGGATGTCATCGACCTCGAAGCCGAGTTCGCGCGAATGACGGATAAAGTTCAACCGGCCCACCTCGGCGGCACCATACCGCCGCTGACCACCCTCGGTGCGCGGCGGCGGCGGGAGCAGCCCGATCTGCTCGTAGAAGCGGATCGTCGGCACTTTGACCGCGGTGCGGCGCGCCAGCTCACCTATCGATAAGTCCATTATGTCGCCCTTGACCCTCTAGTGGCTAGAGGTTCTAGGCATAACGCAGGATGATATCGAAGGCAAAACTGCGATGAACGAGACTGCTCCGGTCAAGACCCGCTATCGCGTCGAAGGCATGGACTGCGCCGCCTGCGCGGCCAAGATCGAAACCGCCGTCTGCCGCATACCCGGTGTCGGCGCGGCCTCCGCCTCATTTACGGCCGGCACGCTCAACGTCGCACACGACGGCAAGGTGTCCTCCGTGGCCGTCGAGCAAGCGGTCAAAGCGCTCGGCTATGGCATTCGCTCTGGAGACGGCGCCGCACCGCGCGGCGCGCCCGCGCACAGCCACGATCATCAACATGATCACGACCACGGCGGCCATCTCGATTTGAGCAATGGTGCCTGGTGGCGGTCCAGGAAGGCCGTCCTGACCGGGCTCTGCGCACTTGCGATCGCGGCAGCCTATCTGGCCGGCCTCGCCTTCCCCGCGATCGGACCTTGGGCCTTCATTGCCGCACTGCTGATCGGTCTCCTGCCGATCGCGCAACGCGCGCTCGCCAGCGCCCGGGCCGGCACGCCGTTCTCCATCGAAACGCTGATGACCATTGCCGCGGTCGGCGCCGTCGTCATCGGCGCAAGCGAGGAAGCGGCGATGGTCGTGCTGCTGTTTCTGATCGGCGAACTGCTTGAAGGCATCGCCGCACGCCGCGCCCGCGCCAGCATCAGTGCGCTCGGCGATCTGGTGCCGAAGACCGCGCGTGTCGAGATCAACGGCACGGTGGCGGAAATCCCCGCCGATCAACTGCAGCTCGGCACCACCATTCTGGTGCGGCCGGGCGACCGCATCCCGGCCGATGGCACCATCCTCGAAGGCACCAGTGCGATCGACGAAGCGCCGGTCACCGGCGAAAGCGTGCCGAAGCGCAAAAGCATCGGCGATGACGTATTCGCCGGCACGATCAATACGAACGCCGTGCTCCGCATCAAAGTCACTGCCGCGGCATCCGACAATACGATCTCACGCATCATCCGGCTGGTCGAGGAAGCGCAGGAGAGCAAGGCGCCCACCGAAAGATTCATCGAGCGCTTCTCTCGCTGGTACACGCCCGGCGTTCTGATCGTCGGGTTTCTGGTGGCCGTCGTCCCGCCGCTTCTCCTCGGCGGCGCATGGAGCGAATGGGTCTACAAGGGGCTCGCCATCCTGTTGATCGGTTGCCCGTGTGCGCTGGTGATCTCGACACCCGCCGCCATCGCTGCGGGCCTCTCGGCGGGCGCGCGGCGCGGCATCCTGCTCAAGGGCGGCGCGGTGCTCGAGCAGCTCCGGAAAATCACCACGGTCGCACTCGACAAGACCGGTACGCTCACCGCAGGCAAGCCGGTCGTCACCGACATCATCGCGTTCAGCGGCACCGAGCTCGATGTGCTTTCGCTGGCAGCGGCGCTGGAGACAGGATCGAGCCATCCGCTGGCCATCGCGATCCTGGCAAAGGCCCGCGAAGCGGGTGCCTCCGTGCCGCCCGCGGACGAGGCGAAAGCGATCGCCGGCAAAGGCCTTGCCGGCAACGTCGGCGGCCAGACAGTCTCACTGGTATCGCCGAAGGCCGCCGGTTCACTCGACGATGAAACACGCGCACGCATCACGGCGCTGAATGCCGACGGCAAGACCGTTTCGGTGCTCCTCGTCGAGGATCGGCCTACAGGTCTGATCGCCATGCGCGACGAACCGCGCGAAGACGCCGAGCGCGGCATGGCGGCTCTCAAGTCTGCCGGCATTCGGGCCGTGATGCTGACGGGCGACAACCGGCGCACGGCCGAAGCCATCGCGTCGCGCTTCGGTATCGAGGCCCGTGCAGAACTCCTGCCCGAGGACAAGCAGCGTATCGTTCGCGAGTTGCAGCGCGAAGGTCAGATCGTCGCGAAGGTCGGAGACGGGATCAACGACGCCCCCGCGCTCGCCGCAGCCGATGTCGGCATTGCGATGGGCGGCGGCACCGATGTGGCGCTCGAGACGGCCGATGCCGCGCTACTCCACGGACGCGTGAGCGATGTCGCGGGCATGATCCGGCTGTCCCATGCCACGATGAACAACATCACGCAGAACATCGTGATCTCGCTCGGGCTGAAGGTCGTGTTTTTGGTGACGACGATCCTTGGCATCACGGGCCTCTGGCCGGCCATTCTGGCCGACACCGGCGCGACGGTTCTCGTGACCGCGAACGCCATGCGCCTGCTGGCCTGGAAACCACCCCGATGAGCCGCATCGTGCGCAGCTGTTGTAGAAAAGCTGTTGGCCGCTTGTGCATCTGACACGCGCTCGCCACGACAGCTTGCGGGTCGAAGGAGAATCGCACCTAGATGTAGGCGTCGTGGTCCTGAAGCCTTCCGGGTTTCGGGCTAAGAGGGAAGCCGGTGAGCCTCGTCGGGCAATGCCGGCACTGCCCCCGCAACGGTAAGTGGCGAGCACTTTTCCAGCTCAAACCACTGGGATCGCACGATCCTGGGAAGGTCGGAAAAGCGCAGCGACCCACAAGTCCGGAGACCTGCCCCGACAATGTTGCAACGTCCTCGGGCGGGGTGTCCCGGTGGTCGCTGGCAGGCTTGTGTCGCGCGTTTTTTCGCGCCGTTCCCGCTCGCGCCCGCTTGGCTCATTCCCCCAATCAGATGGGGTCAAGCCGGTGTCCTATACTCTCGAAGCCAGATCGACCGATGCCGCGGTGGGCCGCAGCGGTCATGCGTCCTCTCCAGCCATCAAGCCCACGACGGCCTATCAGGTGATCCGCCGCAACGGCACGGTGACGCCGTTCGACGCGAGCAAGATCACGATCGCGCTTACCAAGGCGTTCCTCGCCGTAGAAGGCGGGCGCGCCGCCGCTTCGCGTCGCGTGCACGAAGTGGTTGAGGAACTGACCCGGCACATCGCGAGCGCCTTGACGCGCCGGAGCGACGTTGGCCGCACCTTCCACATCGAAGAGATCCAGGACCAGGTCGAGCTGGCGCTCATGCGCGGCGAGCATCACAAGGTCGCGCGCGCCTACGTGCTCTATCGTGAAGCGCGGTCGAAGGAGCGTGCCGCCGAGACGAACGCCCCCGCGGCGCCCACGATCCAACTCAGCGTGACCAATGCCGATGGATCGAAATCGCCGCTCGACGAACGACGCCTGATCGCCGTCATCGAGGAGGCGTGCGCGGGCCTGACCGACGTCTCGGCCGCACCGATCCTCGCCGAAGCCCGACGCAACCTGTACGACGGCATTACGCTCGACGAGCTGGCGCTGGCACCGATCATGGCGGCGCGCACGCTGATCGAGAAAGAACCGAACTACGCTTATGTCAGCGCGCGGCTGTTGATGGACAAGCTGCGCAGCGAGGCTCTGTCGTTCGTCCATGCGCGCGCCGAGCAGGCGACGCAAGCCGAGATGGCAGCAGGCTACGCCGAGTACTTTCCAGCCTACGTCGCGGCCGGCATCAAGGCCGACCTGCTCGATCCGGAGCTTGGCCGCTTCGACCTCGCGCGCCTCGCCGCCGCACTGAAGCCCGAACGCGACCTCCAGTTTCAATTCCTCGGCCTGCAGACCCTTTATGACCGTTATTTCCTGCACGTGAACGGCACGCGCTTCGAGCTGCCGCAAGCGTTCTTCATGCGTGTCGCGATGGGCCTCGCCATCCGTGAGATCGACCGCGAAGCGCGCGCCATCGAGTTCTACAATCTCATCTCGTCGTTCGATTTCATGTGCTCGACGCCGACGTTGTTCAATGCGGGCACCACGCGCCCGCAGCTCTCGTCGTGCTTCCTGACGACCGTGTCCGACGACCTCGACGGCATCTTCAAGTCGATCAAGGATAACGCGCTGCTCGCCAAGTACTCGGGTGGCCTCGGCAATGACTGGACGCGCGTGCGTGG
>CAZKZT010000060.1:0-13957 GCA_964557265.1 uncultured Hyphomicrobium sp. | reverse complement strand
AATCCTCCAGTCTTCAAGACGCTAAATCTGACTCACAGGTGTTGAGGTCGGACAGGCCTGGGGTTCCTACTTGCCGGTGCGTGCCCGATAAACAGATGCCTTGCCGACGCGGGGCTGTTTGGCGATCTCGGTGGCGCCTATATCTGAGTGAGACAGCGGTTTGTCGGGGCGCTGAGTGAGGCAATTGATATCGGACAAGAACAATGGAGGCCGAACGCGGCATAAGTAGAGGCTGGTTGGGAAAGGCTCTGACAATGGACACAGCACAGGACGACACAGGCAAGCCGAAGGACGGCGCCAAGCGCCCCATAACCTTCACGACCTCTTCTGCTAGTGGGAGAGATGAGACGGGCAGCACGCTGTTGCCGATGCTGATTGTGGGCTTGGTCCTCATCGTTGTCGGCATGGTGGCCGTGGTGCTCGTCTTCTAGAGCCTGATCGGCCGAGATGGAACCACGCGAGCTCCCATCGAGAGCGTGAATCAGCCTCTAAATCAAATATATGGAGCGCGGTCGCGCGACCGTGCCGATGCCACCAAAAGCTGACGCGCTCTGGGTGCCACATTCCCCGCAGGCTTCCGACGTCCGCCTGTTCAGGTGGGTGGCTCGCCATTTCTCGATGATGGCGGTGCGGGGCATGAAGATCAGGTGTGCATGGAGATGACAGCCCCGGGGCGTCCCGAGCCGGTGGCTTTGACAGATGCGCCGCCAGATGCGGTAGTGGCGCGATATCCAATCTCCGCGGGAGCGATCGACGATGAACGATAAAGAGCGGCCGCCACTGTGCGCCTCCCATGATCCGAAGCCGCGTCGCCCGAAGGTCGCGGTGCCGCCAAACTCCTGCGACTGTCACGCGCATGTGTTCGGGCCCGGCGACCACTATCCCTTCATTCCGCACGGTCTCTACACTCCGGCGGATGCGCTTCCGACCGATTATCGCCACATGCTCGATGCGCTCGGCGTGGAACGTGGGGTTTTGGTCCAGCCCAGCATCTATGGCACCAATAATGAGGCCATGCTTGACGCTATGGCCAAGGACCCTGAGCGCCTCCGAGGCATTGCCGTACTTCCTTATGATACGGGGGAGGCCGAAATCGAACGCCTCCACGCTCTCGGCGTGCGCGGCGTGCGCTGCAACATCGTCGACCTCAAGTTCAACAAGGGCGTCCTGCCGCTCGACCGGCTCAAAGGTCTCGCCGCCCGCATCAAGGGTTTCGGCTGGCACGTTGAGTTCCTGATGCACGTCAACGAGTTCCCCGACCTCGACCGCCAGCTGGCCGACTTTCCCGTCGATGTTGTCTTCGGTCACCTCGGCTATGTGCCGACGAGCGAGGGATTTGGCGCTGACGGCTTCGAGGGAATGCTGCGTCTTGCACGTGACGGTAAGGCATGGGTGAAACTGACCGCGCCTTACCGCTTGACACTCAGCGAGATGCCATACCCCGATGTCAATGCGACTGCACAAATGCTTGTCGAGCAGGTTCCCGAGCGGCTGATCTGGGGTAGTGACTGGCCGCACACATTCATCAAGACGGGGATGCCGAACGACGGCGACCTCATGGACCTGCTCGCGCGGTGGGTGCCGGACGAGAAGCTCCGCGAGCGCATCCTCGTCAACAATCCGGCCGGTCTCTACGGCTTTCCAAGCACTGCAGCGCGGAGCTGAGGAGGCATGACCAGACCGTGTCCACCTCCCGACCCCAATCCCAAGCCTCCGCGCCTCAAGGCGCCGCCCGGTGCAATCGATACGCACTTCCATATCTTTGGCCCGCAGGAACGCTATCCCTTCCTGCCTGAGCGGCGCTTCACCCCGCCCGATGCTTCGGTTTCGGCATATCTCAAGATGCACCGCACGCTCGGGTTATCCCGCGCGGTGCTTGTGCAGCCGAGCATGTATGGCACCGACAACCGTCGACAGCTCGATGCGGCGCGCGAGATGGATATTCCGACGCGCACGATCGTGGTCGTGCCGAGTACGATCACAGATAACGAGTTGGAGGATCTGTGGCAGCAGGGTGCACGCGGCGTGCGCTTCAACCCAAGCCAACCTGGCAGCCTGCCGCTCGATCAGCTCGACCGATTCTCGGATCGCCTTGCCAGTCTTGGTTGGCATATCCAGCTCATGATGACTCCCGGACAACTGGTCGAACTTGCGCCGCGTCTGAGCAAGCTTGCCTGCCCTATGGTCGTCGATCACATTGGAGACATCCGTGCGAGTGATGGCTTGGAGCAGCCCGCCTTCCAGGCGCTGCTCGATCTGCTTCGTGGAGGAACGTGCTGGATCAAGCTGTCCGCCGGCTATCACCACAGCGATCAGGATCCGCCCTATCCCGAGACGGCTCCGTTTGTGCACGCTCTTGTAAGAGAGCGGCCGGATCGTCTGTTCTGGGGCAGCGATTGGCCACACGCCAATCATTGGGGGCGTATGCCGAACTCGACGGATCTGTTCGACTTGTTGCTCGAATGGGTACCTGATGAGGACACACGCAATCGTATCCTGGTCGACAATCCAGCGCAGTTCTACGGTTTCTAAAGCCACCGACTTGCCGCAGCAGGTTTAAAGGGGAGCCACCCGCATTGCGCATCGCTCTGGGCGTGGTCTCGCATTGACAGCCCAGACTACGAAGCGCAAGACTGCGTGCGACAAAAAATGAGGCGCTGAAACTCGACCCTTTCAGCAGCTACTGCAGAAAATTGGAGGAAGCGATGAAGCGGTTTTCCCTGCTCGGCTCCGTTGTGCTTTCTGCTGCGTTGATGGGCGCGCCGGCGGCATACGCTCAAGTCAACTGGACGCTGGGCGACGTCGATGCGGCGTCCCATTGGGGACCCAAATCCGCTCAGCAGTTTGTTGAGACCGTCGACAAGGCAAGCGGCGGCAAGCTCAAGATCACGGTCTATCCGACCGAGTCGCTGTTCAAAGGTAGAGACTCGCTCGACGCGGTTTCCAAGAATCTCACGCAGATTTATCGTGTGGCGGGCTTCCACGTCGCCGGCGAGGCGCAGGTTCTCGAGTTGCTGGATCTGCCGCTATTTGTGCCCTGGGACTATGAGTTCCGCGTGAAGTTGTGGGATGCGCTGACACCCCTCTACCGCGAGTATCTCAAAGAGAACTACGGCGTCTATCTTGCCGGCATTCTGCAGGCCGAGCCGCGGATGATCTATAGCAAGGCCGAGGTGAAGTCGCTGGCCGATCTTAAGGGCAAGAAGATTCGCTCCGCAGGTCCTACTGAGACTGAGTTCAGCCGCAGCATCGGTTTGACGCCGGTATCTGTTGCGCCGTCCGAGATTTATACCGGTCTGCAGCAGGGCCTGCTCGACGGTAACTGGGTCGCAGACGCGCCGCATTTCTTCAACAAGGGCTACGAGGTCACCAAGTACATCTTCGATGTCGGGAGCGCTGGTGCCGGCTTCTTCCTGCTGGTGAACCAGAAGGCCCTCGACGCCTTGTCGGCCGAAGCGCGCAAGGCCGTAATGGATGCTCTTCCGGACTACGTGGCGGCTCTCCGCAAGGGGACCTTCGATGGTGCCACCAACGGCCGCCAGTGGCTGATCAAGGAGGGCATGACGGCGGTGCCGGTGTCCACCAGCGACCGGGCGACGATGGAGAAGGCTGCGTCGACTGTCGTCGACAATTGGCTGAAGCGGTTGAAGCCGGATGGCCGCAAAATCTTCGATACCGCCAAGGCGATGATCGACGAACACAATGCCAAGAAGAAGTAACTCGGCGCGATACCTCCTCACGATCGACTAGGCTCCAAGGCTGCCGAAAATGATCCAGCTCGCTGATCGTGCCCTCTCAGCGATTGCTCGTGGCCTTGTGGCTGCCGGCGTCGTTTGCGTGATGGCGATGATGGGCTTGACGACCATCGACGTCATCGCGCGCTACGCGTTCAAGAGTCCTACATTGTGGGCCGACGAGGTGACGTCCTATCTGCTCATTGCCGTCGTCTTCCTCGGACTCGCACCAAATGTTCGAGAAGGCGGGCACATTCGTATCGACGTCGTGACCAACCTGCTCTCGGACCGCGGGCGACAGGCGCTGGAAGTCTTCGCGTACGTCGCTGGCTTTGTCTTTTCGGTGTTTCTGCTGCTCGGCACATGGACACGCTTCGAGAACTTCTGGTCCCGGGGCACGTTGAGCGATTCGCCGCTCATGACGCCGATGTGGCTTCCCATGGTGCCGGTACTGATGGGAACCGTAGTGCTGGTCCTGACCATGGTTGTGGGCCTCGTCGTATCGTGGCGCGCCCTTCTGTCGAGTGAGACGACGCCTCCCGACGCTCAGAAAGAGTCCTGACAATGTCGCCTCTCACGATTACCCTGGCGGTAACCCTGCTGCTGCTTGCTGGTGGCGTGTGGGTCGGTGTCGGCCTTGGTCTGTCAGGTCTCCTCGGGCTGACACAGGTGCTTGGCTGGGAACGCGCGGTCGACATTGTCGGCAAGGTGGTCTGGGAGCAGAACACAAGCTTCATCCTTGTCGCGATCCCTATGTTCATCCTGATGGGTGAGATCCTGTTTCAGTCTGGGATCATGAGCACCATCTATATCCGCGCGGCTACAGTCGTCAGCGGTATTCCTGGTGGCCTGCTCCAAGCCAACATTGCAGCATGTACCGTTTTTGCCGCCTGCTCAGGCTCAAGTGTGGCGTCGGCGGCAACGATTGGCTCGGTCGGATATCCGGAAATCGCCAAACGCAGCTACAACAAGCCTATCGCGCTTGGTTCCATCGCGGCGGGAGGTACGCTCGGCATTCTGATTCCGCCGAGCATCATCTTCATCGTCTATGGGAGTCTCGCCGAAGTCTCGATTGGCAAACTGTTCCTCGCGGGATTGATTCCCGGCCTCGTACTTGCCTTCATGTATTCGGTGTATATCGCTGTTCGCTGCATCCTCGATCCTACACTTGCGCCACGTGAAGCTCGCGCGACCTTCGGTGAACGGGTGCGTGCGCTGCTCGGTCTTTGGCAGATAGCCATTCTCGTCGTCGTTGTGCTTGGCGGCATTTACGGAGGCGTCGCTAGTCCGACAGAAGTCGCGGCTCTCGGTGCGTTTCTCTCGATACTTATCGCGATCGGATCCGGCAAGTTCACGTTTGCTGCGCTGTGGCGCGCAGGCCTCTCCACGGTGCGGCAGACGAGCATGATCCTGTTCGTGATCTTTACCGCCAAGATTCTATCTTTGACCCTGATCTACTTCCAGGTCCCGGCGGCCGTCATGGGTTGGATCGGAGCGGCTGAGATGACGGCGGCGCATATATTCTTGGCCGTGGTGGTTATCTATCTTGTTCTCGGCATGTTCGTCGAAGGCATTGCGATGATGGTGCTCACCATTCCATTTATCGTTCCGATCATGACCAACGCCCAAATGGACTTGGTTTGGATGGGTGTCGTGATATGCATGCTTATCGAGATTGGGCTGCTGACGCCGCCAGTCGGCCTTAATCTCTATGTCCTGCAAGGCGTCACTGGTGAACCGCTGCGCGATGTCATGGTGGGGGCGACCCCTTTCATATTCCTGCAGCTCATTATGCTCGCCGCGCTCTACGCGTGGCCGAACATTGCCCTGTACGTCCCCCGCCTTGTGATGGGTTGAGTTGCTTACTCGATTTCCATAGGCGCCGTGTCTTTATACAGACCCTTGAAGACAGCGTGGCGCAACAGCAGGCGCCGGTCCAGGTTCGACACTGCACCGGTGCGAGCAGCTCTGGCCGCATCCAGTGCACGCGGCGACGCTGTACCACTCCGAGCCCACTGGCAAACGGCGACTTCTTCGCCCGCCGCGGCTCAGTTTTTGCCATAGCTCTCTGGCGGTATGTTGGCTGAAGCGGGTGCCGACACGTCGGACATAGACGAGAGTGCCCGCGCTCATAGAGTCCGAGCGATAATGCGCCGATCGCGTCGGATTGAGCTGTCGAATCGAGTAACCGCCGATGACGAGCTCGTCATTGGGCCACTCGAAATAGCGCCAATCCGCTTCTTGGTTGCGCGCCCGAAGGTGGCGGGCAGTGATCTTGCTCTGAAGAGGTAGCTGCGCCAAGGCGCTTGGTGCTAGTGCTGGCCCGGCAGCCGGCTGATCTTCTCGTTGCTCCGAGTTGGATGCGCCAATCTCTTGCCGTGTATGACGGCTGCTATCACCTAGATCGCGGACGCGGCAATCCGTATTTTTCTCGAAGCGTATTCCCTTCATAAGAAGTTCGGAACAGGCCCCGATGTTGAAGGATCGGTACTACCTCTGAGATGAATACATCGAGCATTGCTGGAAGGATCGGAGGCATGATGTTGAAACCATCCGCAGCACCCGTTCTGAACCAGTCCTCCATCAGATCCGCGACTTGTTCTGGAGTCCCGGCGACGGTCAGGTGTCCACGTGCGCCAGCCAATCGAGCGAGAAGTTGACGAAGCGTGATTCTCTCGCGCGCGACCAAGCCGACTATCACTTCGGTACGGCTACGTGCAGCTTCGACCGTACTGGGATCCGGGAAATCGGCTACAGAGAGCACCTTGTCGAGAGGCAGGTGGGAAAAGTCGTAACCGCCGAAGCGTCCTGAAAGCCGTTTGCGGCCGATCTCGGGATCAGCGAGCATGTTCAACTCGTCGGACATGCGTTTGGCTTCGCTCTCAGTGGAAGCAATGAGCGCACTCAAGCCTGGTAGCACGAGGGCGTGCTCTGGATTCCTTCCTTCAGCCGCGACTAGGGCCTTAAGGTCAGCGTAGAACGCGAGTGCAGTCGACTTTTCCAAGTGTGCGGTGAAAATTGCTTCTGCGTGTCGCGCAGCGAAGCGACGGCCCTTGTCGGATGACCCGGCTTGCACAAGGACAGGATGGCCCTGCGGAGACCGTGGCAAGTTCAGCGGGCCAGCGACGGAGTAGTTCTCACCTCTGTGGTTGATCGGCCGAATGCGGTCTTCATGTGCGAAGAGACCAGATTGGGCATCGGCCACGATCGCATCGTCAGTCCAACTATCCCACAACGCTTTTACAACAGACATGAACTCGTCCGCACGATCATAGCGCTCGGAATGTCCAATTTGTTCGCTGCCGCCGAAATTCTGCGCGGCGAGGATCGACCACGTCGTTACGATATTCCAGCCGATGCGGCCTTTGCTGATGTGATCGAGCGATGCAAACTGACGGGCGAGATTGTAGGGCTCCGTGTAGGTCGTCGAGACTGTTCCGATCAAACCGATCTGGCTTGTTGATGCGGCCAGAGCGCCGAGCATCGTGAGGGGTTCGAGACTCACATGGCCCGTCTTGGTGAACGACATGTCGCTCGCAAGAACGTCCGCAATAAAAACTGAGTCAAAGAGCCCCCTCTCCGCCGCGAGAGCTAGAGCCTGATAGTAGGCGATATCACTCGGTGGGAGGCGTGACGCACCGGGATGCCGCCAGGCGGCCTCGTGATGACCCTTCCCGAGAATGAAGAGGTTGAGATGCATCTGGCGCTGCATAGGTCTCTGTCCCGTATCCGCTGCTTCGGTTGATTCAACTTCGCACGTCGCGTGGCGAGTGGCTCGTGCGCAATCAACATGCGGTTCATGCATCAAATGCAAGCGAGTGAGTGCGAGAGCGATTTGGCCTTGCGAAGGTTCGCGCGTCCGTCTGCGCAACATGCGCTCATCATGCAAAGTCTGCGCATTGATCGACGCTGTATGCAGTAGACATCCCGGAGATGTTCCTTGAGATTGAGCCAGCTCAAGACGACGTCGTCCCTCGCCCTCTTACGAGGGTGCTGCGAAGCGACGGCATAATGGATCGCATACAGGCTCAAACTGAGCCACCAAGGCGACATGGAGGAAGATGATGATGAGATCGCTAGGCAGTCTGCTTGGGGTCGCCACCTTTGCTTTGAGCGCCGCTTTCGCAGTCAGCGCATCGGCTCAGATGTCCGACGTCGAGAAGAAACTCTATGAGGCTGCCAAGGCCAACAATGAAACGGTCACTTGGTACATCTCCCACTACAGCTCGGAGACGACTGACGCGTTGGGTCGCGCGTTCCAGGACAAGTATCCCGGGATCAAGATCAATGTGATCCGCACCACGGCGCAGGTCGCATTTCAGCGGCTCAGCCAGGACATGAAGTCCAAGGTCAGTCAGTGCGATGTTTTCTCGACCACTGATCTCGGCCACTACAGTTTCCTGAAGGGGCGGTCGCTTCTTGAGAAATATAAGCCCGAAGCCGCTTCGAAGATCCTGACTGCGTTCAAGGATGTCGATCCCGACGGATATTTCCACATCACGTCCGCGGGCCTCGTTCTGATCAATTACAACACCGAAAAGATGAAGGGTAAGGAGCTTCCTAAGTCCTGGAAGGATCTGCTCGATCCGAAGTGGAAGGGAGAGATCGCGACTGGCCATCCGAGCTTCAGTGGTTACGTCGGCACCTGGGCCATCATGATGAAGAAGCTCTATGGCTGGGACTACTTCAAGCAGCTCGAGCAGAACAAACCTCAGCTCGGCCGGTCGATCAACGACACGGTGACGATGCTCAATGCTGGCGAGCGATCTATCGGCGCTGGCCCGAACGCAACAACATTGAACAGCGCCTCCAAAGGTAACCCGGTTGGGGTGATCTATCCCGAGGACGGAGCAGTGCTTATGACGGGCCTCTCCGGTATCGTGAAGGGTACCAAGAACCCGAATGCCGCGCGCTTGATGATGGAGTTCCTGTATAGCATCGAGGCGTCGAAGGTGAATGTCGGCGAATTTTCCGAGCCTATGCGACCGGAAGTTCCGCCAGCAAAAGGTGGGCGCCCGCTCAGCGAGGTCAAGATCCTTCGCCCCTCGTTCGCCGAGGTCGAGAAGGGGATGCCCGAAGTGAAAGAGCTTTGGCGCGACACATTCGGTATCTAACGGGTTAGCTACGTTCTCCATCCTTCCAACGAGCAGCTACAAGGGCGTCGCTCATGACGGACGCTTCATTGCATCGCGCGCCTACACGCAAGCCTATTGGCGGCCGCAGCATGTCGCGGATGTTTGGCCGGTTCGACCCGGTGAATATCCTATGGTTCGCCCTGATCGCTACGCTGGTGCTGCTCGTTGTAAGCCCCTTGGCTTCGTTGCTGCTATCCAGCCTGCAAACCGGAGATGGGCAGGCTTGGACGCTCGAGAATTACCTGATCGCCTACGGGCGAGCGCGATATCTCGAAGCCCTTCTCAACTCGCTGATGCTTGGTGTCGCTGCGGCCGTACTAAGTGCAATCCTCGGGTTGCCGCTGGCGTGGGCGATGTCTCGGGCGGATATTCCGTTCAAAGGGTTGATTTGGGTCGTTGTGCTCGGCGCATTCATAGTGCCGCCGTACCTCGGTGCGATCGGCTGGATCTTGTTGGCTGGTCCAAATTCTGGATGGATCAATCAGCTTTGGATTGCCGCGACAGGTGCGTCCGGGCCGATAGTGAACATCTATAGTTTTTGGGGCCTCGCGCTGATCATCGCGCTGAACTCTTTCCCCTTCATCTTCATATTCACGAAATCGGCGCTCGATCTGATTTCGTCCGAAATGGAAGACGCGGCCAATATTCTGGGAGCGGGCGCGTGGACAACCATGAGGCGGGTCACGTTGCCTCTCGCTTGGCCTTCGATCATGGCCGGCATCATCATCGTGTTCCTAGAAACGATCGCTCTGTTCGGTGCTCCCGCGCTAATTGGTATCCCCGCGCGCATCAATGTCGTGACAACGCAGCTCTGGCAGTTTTTCGAGTTCCCAGTAAGGGCAGAGATCGCAGCGGCTTATGCCATGCCGCTGCTGCTTGTCACGATCGCACTCATGTGGATTCAGAAGGCGGTGCTATCGCGCAAGGGGTTCGTGTCGCAGACCGGAAAGGGCGGCGAGCGTCGCCTGATCAAACTTGGTCGTTGGAAGTGGCCTGTATTTGGTTATTGCGCTTTCGTAGGGCTTCTATCCGTGGCTCTGCCCATGGTTGTTCTCTTCCAGGCGTCATTCAGTCGCGCGTGGGGACGTGGTCTGAGTTGGGAGAATTTCACACTTCAGAACTACGCGGACCTTATTTTCCGAAATGAGGTCGCCGTCCTTGCGGTCCAGAACACATTTGTCTACGGCCTGGGATCCGCGACCTTCGCTTGCCTTCTGGCCGTCGCGATTGCCTACATAGTAAGTCGAAAGCTTGTGCCCTTCGGCGGTGTTCTGTCCTTCCTCTGTATGGCTCCGTTCGTCATTCCAGGTATAGTGATGGCGATCGGATTTTACGCCGCATATGCCTCCCCGCCGCTGGCGCTTTACGGCACGGGATTGCTGCTCGTACTCGCATTTACGACGCGCTTTCTTCCGATCGCCTATGCCAACAGCTCCGCGGCGCTGCGTTCGTTGCATCCAGAAATGGAAGAAGCCGTCCGCATTCTTGGAGGCACGCGGTTGACTGCCATTCGCCGCGTCGTCGCGCCGTTGCTAAAGCGTAGCCTCCTCGGCGGCTGGCTCCTCATCTTCATTCTGGCAACGCGAGAACTAAGCGCTGCTATTTTTCTCGTGGGGCCCCAGTCGCGAACGATTTCGGTTTTGCTGTACGACCTCAGTGAAGAAGGCAATTTCGAGGTGCTCTCGGCGCTGGGCGGCATGCTGCTCATCATCACATTAGCCTTTGTGGGGTTGGGCCTGCGCATCGTGGGCCGGGACTTCATGTTGCGTCGCGACTGAGGGAGAGATCGGAGTGACTAAGCTGGTCCTATCGAACATCTGGCGCACGTTCGGAACAACGAACGCTGTAGCAGGCGTCGACCTAGCCATCGCTGAGGGAGAGTTCGTCTCGCTGCTAGGGCCATCCGGGTGTGGAAAGACGACGACGCTCAGGATGATGGCCGGCTTCATTCCGCCGAGCGACGGCACGATCACAATAGCGGGAGACATTGTTTCGTCGCCAGGAAGTGTCGTTCCGCCAGAGCGCCGCAACATGTCTATGATCTTTCAGAGCTACGCGATCTGGCCAAATATGACGGTCGAGCAGAACGTCGGATTTGGTCTCGAGCTTCGAAAGCTCCCGAAGGAGGAAGTCAAAACGCGCGTCGGCGAGATGCTCGAAGTTGTCCAGATGGGCCATCTGGCCAAGCGCTATCCAGGTGAACTCTCCGGTGGCCAACAGCAGCGCGTCGCACTTGCGCGGGCCATCGTAATAAAGCCTTCTGTGCTGCTCTTGGATGAACCGCTCTCCAATCTCGATGCCAATCTCAGGGAGGAAATGCGCTTCGAGATTCGTAGACTACATGACGAGTTCCGCATCACGACAGTCTACGTTACACACGATCAGGGTGAGGCGATGGTCACGTCCGATCGGGTCGCTGTGATGAATGAGGGTCGCATTGAACAGTGCGACGACCCTTTCACAGTCTACAATCGCCCCAAGACGCGATTTGTGGCCGGATTCATCGGCCGGACAAATTTCGTCGAAGCGCAGAGCGATGGCACCTCAATCAAGCTCAACAATTGCGTGTTCCCGGCTGATGCATTGGGGCCGCAGCCGGGCGATCTGAAAGGCAAGCTGACATTCTCGGTGCGCCCGCAGACGCTTATCTTGAGTAAGGATGCCAAGCCTGCATTTGCCGTGGAAGCTGACGTCGTGAACCGCGCTTATCTCGGTGACCTCTGGGACTATACCGTTCGTCCGACGGGGGTAGGTGTAGATCTTCGCGTGACGACCACCCCCGCTCAGTCGTTCGAAGTGGGGCAGCGGGTTTGGCTTGGCTTCGACCCCTCCCAGATGGCTTTGGTAGCGGAGAGTAAGTCATCATAGCCGGGCGCGTCCGCTGACCGGCAGCTTCTCCACCGTGTGAAGGGAGTATTCGATGTTTCCCCTGATCCCACGGCCTTCTTCCTCACGCGAGGCATCGGCGTCCACAAGGAGCAGCTCACGGCGTTTGAGCTGGCGCTGCGTGATGCGGATATCGAGCAGCAGAACCTCGTGACGGTCTCGCCGATATTGCCACCGGGGGTGTATCGAGTTGGAGAAGGACGCGGGTGTCGTCACGTTGCAGCCCGGTGAGACCACGTTCGCTGTGATGGTCCGCATTGCGCCGCCGTCCCGTTCGTGGGATCGACGGTCGCGATCAACTCAATAATAACGCGTGCTTACCGACGCGCTCGAAGGTTTCCGAGCGGGACTCCGATGTTGAGCTTGACTGCGATATCGGCAGTCGCGTCGGTGAGGCCGACCAGAACACCCAGCGAGGGTTCAATCTTCACGCCGTGACCCAGATCGAGCTCTGTGTAAACCACCGGTCCGACTCGATGCTCTTGTTCTTCACGCGGTGGCGAATTGCCGATGTTCTCAATCGTCCCATAGCCCTCAATTCCCAGGGCGAAGCCTTCACGGACGTCGAGTTTGACCTGCCAAGCATAGGCGAACGCCAAGCCATCCACGCTATTGCGTCCGAATGTTTGCTCAAACAACGGATTGACGGCGAACGTCGCGCGATCGACCTTCCATGCGAATAGCGGTCCGAACACGACAGCGTTGGTGGAATCGCCCCTGACCGAAAGATCGAAGCCGGTGAACCAGCCGAGGGCTATATCGTGCTGGCTCTTATCGTCGAGCGCCTTCACTACGAAAGTATTCTCGATCGCGAAGTTCGCCACCACATAGGGATCGCCGTCCGGCTTTTCGAGCGGCAGTACGCCGGTGAGTTTCCACCAGTCGAAGAGGCCATACTCTAGCTCGAACTGGTGGGTGCGGCGGTTGACGTCAGCTCCGAGAGCAATGGGAAGGCCGGACTGAAAGCTCTGAAGCACGCCAAAGCTCAGGGTCCCCCGCTCAGCGTCGGGGATCTTGACATCGAATGCCTGAGCTGACGCCTCGCTTGTCCAGGCGCAAATCAAAGCTATCGCGACAGCTCGGAATTTCATACCGGTCCTATAGGCTGAAGCGCACGATCCATACCAGATCGATCGAGATCGGGAGAGGCAATTCGAGACACACCCGGCATGGAAATGGCGTGTGCGTACGCAGGGATTTTAGCGGCAAATCGCGGAGAGGAGGTGAGACGAGCGGAGTGATCAGCCGCGGTGTCCCGCCTCGATGATTGCCGCGTCGGATGTCGATTGTGGTTGGTCCCCTTCTTATGACGGTCTCGTCGAACCGTGGCTTCAGGGTGTCCGGTAGAGAGGTCCCGCGGCTGGCATGCTCACTTCATCTCAATCATGATGACATGCGTTGGCGTGTCCCCGATGTTCTCGCCAATATGCGTCTGCGCGTCTGACTGAAGCACGTCGCCAGCCTTAAACTCTCGAGTTAGGACTTTGCCGTCCGGGAGCGTGATGCTGCGTTTGAATGGGCTCAATGCGAATAGGACGAACGCAGTGTGGTGATGCTGCTTTGTCTTCTCGCCGGGCTGATCGCGATATTCGAGGACACGCACGCGATCGTTCTCGAAACGCACCCTGTATTTGTCGCCATCCGTTTCCAAGGGGTCAGCCGCAATTGCTGATGCTGAGACGGCGAAGAATGCAGTAAGGGCAATAATCAATACCTTCATGGCGGTCTCCTGTACGTTATGATCGCGCCTCGTGAGCGTATACCGTAACTGCTGCGCAGTCGGTCAGAAAGGGGAGCGTCATGAGCGGCCCGCGCCATCAGGTCGTCGACAGTTTCGGGCGCCGCATCCCAAAGCTCGCTCGCGGTCCTGGAGAACTCCCGGCCCAAATTCCGGACCCGGCGTGCCGGGTCCCTATCCTCGTTTCCGTCGATCACTCCGTCTTGGGACGAGTGGCGCGCACGTCTGCGTGACCCTGTCTGGTCAGGGTCGGCGCGACGGCGCCCGCGGCCATGACTCCGAGCACGGCGCGGCGAGGGATGAGAAGGCTGGCTTTCTGACGCACGGATACATCCTCACTTTGTTTGTGAGTCCGACCGTGTGTCCCGCCAGGGGCGTATCGTTAATTAATTGATTTAATTGTAGGTTCTGGCGGAGAGAGTGGGATTCGAACCCACGGTACGCTTTCACGTACACACGCGTTC
>CAZKZT010000059.1:13594-14006 GCA_964557265.1 uncultured Hyphomicrobium sp. | reverse complement strand
TGATCGAGGCGCTGGAAACGCTCGACAAGTGGCCGGAAAAAGTCCGCATCATGCAAGAGAACTGGATCGGCCGCTCGGAAGGGCTGCTGATCCGCTGGGCGCTGGACACCGCGACGGCACCGGCCGGCAAGACGGAACTCGAAGTGTTCACGACGCGGCCCGATACGCTCTACGGCGCCTCGTTCCTCGCGATCGCACCCGACCATCCGCTGGCGCTCGCGGCTGCCGCCGCCAACCCTGCCGTCGCTGCCTTCAGCGACGAATGCCGCCGCATGGGGACGTCGGTCACGGTCCTTGAAAGCGCGGAGAAGAAGGGCATCGACACCGGCATCGTCGCGACGCATCCGCTCGATCCGAACTGGAAGCTGCCGGTCTACGTCGCCAACTTCATCCTGATGGACTACGGCACCGG
>CAZKZT010000059.1:12975-13584 GCA_964557265.1 uncultured Hyphomicrobium sp. | reverse complement strand
GGCTGCCCGGCTCACGACCAGCGCGACATCGAGTTCGCCCGCGCCTACGGACTCCCCGTCACGCCCGTCGTCGCACCGACCGACGACAAGGCGCGCGCGCGGGCGCTGGCGCAGATCGAGAGCGGGACCGCCTACGTCGACGACGGCGTGATGATCAACTCGAAGTTCATGGACGGGCTCGACACGACCGCCGCCTTCAACGCCGTCGCGGACAAGCTGGAGAAGGAAGCACTCGCCGGCAAGCCAGTCGCGACGCGCAAGGTCAACTACCGCCTGCGCGACTGGGGCATCTCGCGCCAGCGCTACTGGGGCTGCCCGGTGCCGATCATCCATTGCGGCACCTGCGGCGAAGTACCGGTGCCGCTCAGCCAGTTGCCGGTCAAGCTGCCGGAGGATGTGTCGTTCGCGGAGCCCGGCAATCCGCTCGACCGGCACCCGACGTGGAAGCATGTCGACTGTCCGAAGTGCGGGGCCAAGGCCACCCGCGAAACCGACACGATGGATACGTTCGTCGACAGCTCGTGGTACTTCGTGCGCTTCACCGCGCCCGACGCCGAAACGCCGGTCGACCAGACGGCGGCCGACTACTGGCTGCCGGTCGACCAGTAC
>CAZKZT010000059.1:0-12965 GCA_964557265.1 uncultured Hyphomicrobium sp. | reverse complement strand
GACCTACAAGTCCGCGGAAGGCGCCTGGCTGCTGCCGACCGAGGTTCGCTTCGACGGCGAGGGCGAGGCGCGCCGCGCCACCGAGATCGCGAGCGGCAAGCCGGCCGTGATCGGCTCGATCGAGAAGATGTCGAAGTCGAAGAAGAATCTCGTCGATCCGGACGACATCATCCAGCACTACGGCGCGGACTGCGCGCGCTGGTTCATGCTGTCGGACAGCCCGCCCGAGCGCGACGTGATCTGGACGGAGGCCGGCGTCGCTGGTGCCGGCCGCTTCATCCAGCGCATCTGGCGCCTGATGAACGATATCGAGACCAAGGCCGCAGCAAAGGATGCGGCCAAGCCGGCCGAATTCAGCGCGGAAGCGCTGGAGCTGCGCCGCGCCACGCACAAGACACTCGACGCCGTGGGCCGCCAGATCGAGAGCCTGCGGTTCAATGTGGCCGTTGCGCAACTCTACGAGCTATCGAACGCGCTGACGACGGCACTCGGACGCAGCGGTGCCGGCCTCGACTGGGCATTGCGCGAGGCGATCGAGCACCTTGTCCAGATGATCGGCCCAATGATGCCCCATTTGGCTGAAGAATGCTGGGCGCGGCTTGGCTACAACACCCTCCTCGCAGATCAGCCATGGCCACACGCAGACGGGGCGTTGCTCGTTGACGATCAAGTCACCATTGCCGTACAGGTGAATGGCAAGCGCCGCGATGAACTTACGGTCTCCAGGACCGCCGGCAAGGACGAGATCGAGGCCGCTGCCCTCAAGCTTGAGGGTGTGGTGCGGGCCCTCGAAGGGAAGCCGGTGAAAAAGGTGATCGTGGTCCCGCAAAGGATCGTGAATGTCGTCGCCTAAGGGGATGAAACCGCAAGCTGATCAGTCAAGGCGCGCACTGCTGCGCGGCCTCGCGCTGACGCTTGTCGCCGCGCCGGCCCTGGCGGCCTGCGGCGACGGCTCGTTCCGGCCGCTCTACGGCCCGACGGCGAGCGGCGAGCACCTCCAGGATGTACTTGCGAAGGTCGACATCGCGCCGATCCCGAGCCGTGTCGGCCAGCGCATCCGCAACGAGCTGATCTTCAACAATACCGGCGGCGGCGAAGCGGCGAAACCCGCCTTCCGGCTGGAGATCGCGATTCGCGAAGGGCTCAACTCGACGCTCGTCACCGCATCCGGCGAGGCGTTCAGTCAGGTCTACAACGTCGACGCCGGTTACCAGCTCATCTCGCTCAGGGATAAGTCGGTTGTATTGCGCGGCACCTCGCACGCCCGCGCCGCCTTCGAGCGCTATGCCTCGATCTACGCCAACGTGCGCGCCCGCGAGGATGCCGAGACGCGCGTTGCCAAGACGATCGCGGAAGAGCTGAAAGTGCGCCTCGCCGCCTACCTGTCGCGCGCACCGGCCTGAGGCTGCCTGATCCTCCACAGCACCTTTTGCGGCAGCAGGATTAACTGCTACGCTCGAATAAACGCGCCTTGATCCCCTCTCCCCGTTCTTACGGGGAGAAGGAGAAGCATGGCGCCCGCGGAAAACAAAAATATGGTCGCCATCCGTTCCAATCAAATCGCCGCCGTCCTCTCGCGTCCTGACGCAACGCTGTCGGCGTTTCTGATCTATGGCGCCGACACGGGCCTCGTCAGCGAACGCGCAGCCCAGCTCGCCAAAGTGCTCGCCAAACGCGAAAATCCGCCCGGCGAAATCGTCCGCATCGACGAGTCGGAGCTCGAGCAGGATGGCGAACGGCTCTCGACGGAACTCCTGACGCTCGCCATGTTCGGCGGCCGCAAGATCGTGCGCACCAGCCTCAGCCGACGCCTCACCGGCGCAGGGCTGCGCGATCTTCTCTCAGGGCCGCCACTCGTCGGCATCCTCATCGTCGAAGGCAGCAACCTGAAGCCCGACGACACGGCGCGCAAAGTGTTCGAATCGTCACCTTCCGCCGCCGCGATCCCCTGCTTTCCCGACGACGCCGATACGCTCGACGCGATGATCAACGAGGTGCTGAAGAACCATCGCCTGTCGATCACGCCGGAAGCGCGCGAAATGCTGATCGCACGCCTCGGCGCGGACCGCGCGCTGTCCCGCGGCGAGGTCGAGAAGCTCGCACTCTACGCGGCTGGAAAAGGAACGATCGAGGTCGACGCTGTCGATGCCATTGTCGGCGATGCGTCCGAACTCGCAATGGAGCGCGTGATCGATGCGGCCGCCGCTGGCGATGCCGCCGCCGCAGTCTCCGGTTGCCAGCGCATGATCGCATCGGGTGATGGCGCGCAATCGGTCATCGCCGCCGTTCAGTGGCATTTCGCGCGTCTGCATCGGGTTCGCTCCGGCATCGACGCTGGCCGCAGCGTCGACGACGCCTTCCGCCAGCTCCGCCCGCCGGTGTTCTCGAAGCGCCGTACCGCCATGGAAGGGCAGGCTCGCCGCTGGACCGGCCCGAAACTCGCGCAGGCGCTGGCCCGCATCCGCGCCAGCGCTCTCGCTGCGCGCACCGGATCGGCGCTCGAGGAGGCCCACGCCGAGCGGCTGCTGCTGGAGCTTGCCCGGATTGCGGTCGCCGGATCCCGGCCGGCCGCCGGCCGACGTCCGGGATAACACCCCGTCCGGCTTGCTCCGCGCGGGGCGGCGGTGTACGTCCACCCGGAGCAAACGCCCGTCTGAAACACACGAGCGCGACTTTGCTCCTGATGTCCCTTTGTTTCCGAGGTTCGCGCGGGACACTAGAGCGCGTCAGCCTTTGGTGGAATCGGCGCGGTCGCGTGAGCGCGCTCTATGTATTTGATTTAGAGTCTGATTCACGCTCTCGATGGAAGCTCAAGCGCTTCCATCTCGACCGATCAGGCTCTAGCAGCGGCGTTGAGCGAACTTCGGAATCGGAACACAAGGGGGCCTCCATGGCGACAAATGAGTACGACGTTCTCGGCATCGGCAACGCCATCGTCGACATCATTGGACGCTGCAAACCCGAGTTCCTCGTCTCGAACAATCTCGCCAAGGGGCATATGACCCTCGTCGACGCCGACGCGGTGTCCCGCCTCTACAAGAGCATGGGGCCGGCGGTCGAAATTTCGGGCGGATCGGCGGCCAACACGATGGTCGGCATCGCCTCGCTCGGCGGCAAGGCGGCCTTCATCGGCAAGGTCGCCGAGGATGATTTCGGCACGGTCTTCGCGCACGACATCCGCGCGGCTGGCGTCGCGTTCAATTCCTCCGCTTCAGCCGGTGGTGAACCGACAGCGCGCTCGCTCATTCTCGTTACGCCCGACGGCGAGCGCACGATGAACACGTTCCTCGGCGTCAGCCCCGAACTTTCACCGCGCGACGTCGACCAGAAACTCGTCGCCGCTTCCCGCATCCTCTATCTCGAAGGCTATCTGTTCGACCGCCCCGATGCGCAAGCCGCGTTCCGTCACGCGGCCGATCTCGCGGAGGCTGCTGGCCGTGAGGTCGCGCTGACGCTGTCCGACGGTTTTTGTGTCGAGCGCCATCGTCTCGAGTTCCTCGAGCTGATCCGCGACAAGGTCGACATCCTGTTCGCCAACGAGGCCGAGATTACCGCGCTCTACAAAACCAATTCGTTCGAAGAGGCCTCGCGCCACGCGAAGGAAGATGCTTCGATCGCGGTGCTGACGCGTTCAGCAAAAGGCTCGGTCATCTTCCGTGGCGACAAGGCCGCGAGCGTGCCAGCCGCCCCCGTCCGTCAGGTTGTCGACACCACTGGCGCCGGCGATCTCTATGCCGCCGGCTTCCTTTACGGCTATGCCGCCGGCAAGCCGCTCGACATCTGCGGCCACATCGGCAGCCTCGCCGCCGCCGAGGTCATCAGCCATCTGGGCGCGCGGCCCGAGACGTCCCTCGCCGGTCTCGTGGCCGCCCGGGGGCTGTGACGGAACCCAACCGGCCCCGGGCCGTTGGTTCTTTAATGAATTGGCAAGCATGATTGCGCGAAAACAACGCGCATTCGTTTGCGCCCGCGAAGATAATTTCGCACCGCATCATATTGGCGCCACAAGTTGCGGCGCGTGATGTCGCACATGGTCGGATCCATCGCACGAGGTGGTTTTCATGCCTGAGAGGAAGAGCGCCGCCCGGAAGCCCGCCAAGAAGGCTGCCACACCCGTCGTCGAGAAGAAGGCTGCGGCCGCGCCGTCGGCAAAGCAAGCGGGCTCGGCTTCCCTGAAGAAGTCTGCGCCGCAGAGCGCCAACAAAGCCGCCACGGTGCCCGCCGCCCCCCTGCGCGCGCACAGCCCGAAGAAGACCGGCGACGTGGCGACCCGGAAATCCGCAGATACACCGAAAGTGGACGCCCCGTACCAGCCCAAAACGGAGCCGCCGCAACCGGGCCACAACAGCCGCAAGGCCATGCCGGTCGCCACGCCTGCCGCGCTTCCAAGCATGATCAACCCGCTCGCCATCGCGGCGCCGTGGATGCGGCTCGGCTATCACATGACCATGGCCAACTTCGCCCTGCAATCTCGCATGGCGCGCGCGGCGTTCGCATCACCCGCCACCGTGCTGCGTCAGAGCAGCGAGGCGTACAGTGCGTGGGTGTCGATGATGAGCCCGCGCAAGCCAGAGAAGAGCTAGTTCTCGGCGCCTGCGGCAAACAAAAGCTACAACCTTCTCAGCAGCACACCCTCGACCTTGTGATCGCTGCTCTTGCGCAGGATACAGCGCGCGCGCTGGCGCGTCGGCAGGATGTTCTCGTCGAGATTGATGCGGTTGATGCCGTTCCAGATCTCCAGCGCCTTGGCAAGCGCCTGCTCGTGCGTGAGCTGGGCATAGCGGTGGAAGTAGGCCGCGGGATCGCGGAACGCCGTATTGCGCAGCCGCATGAAGCGCGTCACGTACCACGCCTCGATCACCTTCGGGTCGGCGTCGATATAGATCGAGAAATCGAAGAAATCCGAGACGAACGGAATCGCGGTGCCGTCCTTCGGCATACGCGCCGGCTGCAACACATTGAGCCCTTCGACGATCAGAATATCCGGGCGATCGACGACAACCTGCTGGCCCGGGATGATGTCGTAGTGAAAGTGCGAATAGACGGGCGCGATGACTTTCTCGCGGCCTGATTTGACGTCGCCAAGGAAGTTCAAGAGCCGCGGCAGATCGAAACTCTCCGGAAAACCCTTGCGATGCATGATGCCGCGCGCTTCGAGCTCATGGTTCGGCAGCAGAAAGCCGTCGGTCGTCACGAGATCGACGCGCGGATGATCCGGCCACCGCGCCAGCAGCGCGCGCAGCACACGCGCCGTGGTGCTCTTGCCGACCGCAACGGACCCCGCGACACCAATGATGAACGGCACGCGCCGCCCCTGACGGCCGAGGAATTTCGAGGTGACGGAATAGAGTTCCTGCGAGGCCGCAACATAAAGGTTCACGAGGCGCGAGAGCGGCAGGTAGATCTGCTCGACCTCCTCGACCGACAATTCCTCGATCAGACCCGACAGCGGCTCCAGATCGCGCGGCACCAGCGTCATCGGTGTATCCGCCCGCAGCCGCGCCCAGTCATCGCGGCTGAAGGTACGGTACGGCGAATATTGGACACCGGTGCGGGCGGCGGATTCTTCCTGCTGCAGGACGTCGCGCATCGCGTCAGCCTTTCTTGAGACCACGGCCGGCTTTCTCGTCGACACCAGATATGCCCATGCGCGCTTCGAGCGTTGTCAGCACGTCATCGATCGCGACCCCGCGCGCTTCGAGCAGGACAAGCAAGTGATAGAGCACGTCGGCCGCTTCACCCTTCAGCGCCGCATCGTCTTCATTGAGGCTGGCGATCACCACTTCGACCGCCTCCTCGCCGAACTTCTTCGCACAACGCGGCACACCGGCATCGAGCAGCTGGCGCGTGTAGGACTTGTCGGCTGCAGCCTCGCGGCGCGCCTTGATCGTCTCGGCCAGCCGCGCGAGCACGGTCTCCGCAGAACTGCCCTTGCTATCGCCTCGTTCCGCCGCCATATCCAGCCGCCTCGCCGTTTCCCTGCACGTCCCGCCCCGATGGGCCGGGGTGCCTTTGCGCGCATGAATAATCCGCGCAACGCCGAATGTCATTGCTGCTCAATGGCATAAGTGAACTGTCATGGCTGCGGTCACGTCAGCAACCCGCCTGTATCTATATATTTCAATGACTTAAACTGTCACAAAACGATTATGCCCTTCCACTAGGAGTCTGCCCAGGGCCAAGGGGGCCCGACGAGGCGCTGAGCCGAGAATTCGCGCCTTACCTCAGATTTCTCTGGGAGATCGATATGAACACCAAGTTCGTAGTTGCGGCGGTGGCCGTGGGTACGCTTGCGTTCGCCGCCCCGGCGTTCGCGCGTGATCGTGTGCAGATGGCCGGTTCGTCCACCGTTCTGCCCTATGCCAACATCGTTGCCGAGCAGTTCGGCAAGTCGGGTCCGAACGTGCGGACGCCGGTGGTCGAGTCCGGCGGTTCGTCGGCTGGCCTCAAGCAGTTCTGCGGCGGCGTCGGCGCCAACACGATCGACATCGCCAACGCCTCGCGTCCTATCCGTCCGAGCGAGATCGAGGCCTGCGCCAAGGCCGGCGTGAAGGAAATCGTCCAGGTCCAGTTCGGCTACGACGGCATCGTCTTCGCCGTTGACGCGAAGGCGGGCAACTGGGCCCTCGAGCCGAAGGACCTCTTCCTGGCGCTCGCCGCCCAGGTCCCGGTCGACGGCAAGATGGTCGACAACCCGAACAAGACCTGGAAGCAGGTCAACGCGAAGCTGCCTGACTTCCCGATCGTCGCCTACATCCCCGGCGAGAAGCACGGCACGCGCGAAGTCTTCGAAGAAAAAGTGATGCACGTCGGCTGCAAGGCCGTCGGTGCGGACAAGCTTCTCGCTGCAGCCGCCACCGGCGACGAGAAGGCGAAGAAGTCCGCCGCCGACAAGAGCTGCCTGCGCGTCCGCAAGGATGGCGGCACGGTCGACATCGATGGTGACTACACCGAGACGCTCGCGCGCCTCAACACGAACCCGACCGGCGTTGGCGTGTTCGGCCTCTCGTTCTACGAGAACAACACCGACAAGCTGCGGGTCGCCACGATGAGCGGCGTCCAGCCGTCGGTCGAGACGATCTCCACGGGCAAGTATCCGGTTTCGCGCCCGCTGTTCTTCTACGTGAAGAAGGCGCACATCGGCGTGATCCCGGGCCTCAAGGAGTACGTCGAGTTCTTCGTCTCCGACAAGATGGCCGGCCCGGATGGCCCGCTTGCCGAGTACGGCCTGGTCCCGGCGCCTGACGCCGAGCGCAAGGCGGTGCAGGCCGCCGTCAAGGAAATGAAGACGATGTAATTGCATGGGGCGGTTCGACCCGAAAGGGATCGGACCGCCCTTTGCTGCCATGCATGTCGCGGAAACCGATGTCTCCTTTTCGTGGCGACCTGACCGGTGCTGCACTCTCCTAGTTGGTTCGCGAGAACTTTTGACAGCCGTTATCCAGTTGAACCTCGCTCCACCGGCTTGACGCGACCGAGGTTTCCGCGGTTCGAAGCGGTTCTCCCCAGCACCACTCAATCGATCAGAAGGTGAGTAGCTTGACCCCCGTGCAAACCGTATTGGCCATCCTGGGACTGGCCCTACTCGCATTCATAGTCGGTGCTCGGCGCGGTCAGTCGTTCGCGGTCTCGGCCACCGAGCCCACGCATTCTCGCCCTGCGTACCACGGCGGCTTCGTGGCGCTCCTGGTGTGCCTGGTGCCCCTGCTCGTCACTACGGTCTGGTCCATCGCGGCACCGCGGGTCGTGGCCACGATGGTCGCGCGCGAGCTGCCACCGCAGACCGCCACCCTCACCAAGCTCGAGCGAGACTTCGCCCTCGCGCGAATCGACTTGATCGCACGCGCGATCCCGAACCTTTCCACCGAAGAACAGCAGGTGATCCGCGGCGCCCGGTTGGGCGTCCGCACTCCGGCCGCGGCGCAAGAGCTGCTGCAATCGAAAGGCGTCGCGCTCGGCGCCGCACCCGAGCCGTACATCATCGCCGCCGCGTATGATAAAGCGGCACTCACGGCCACCAGCAATTGGCTGCTGACGGGCATCGTCGGTGTGCTCGCGCTGCTCGGATTGGCCTATGGACTCTGGCGACAGAACCCGCAGTTGCGCGCGCGGAATTTTGTGGAGCGCGTGGTCATCGGCCTGCTGATGGCTGCGTCGGGCGTCGCGATCCTGACGACGTTCGGCATCGTTCTGTCAGTCGCGTTCGAAAGCTTCAGCTTCTTCCAGATGGTGCCACCATCCAATTTCTTCTTCGGCACCGTATGGGATCCGAGGTTTGCCGCGGCAGGCGCGTCAGAGGCCGACTCGGCCGGCCAGTTCGGCTTGATACCACTGCTGTGGGGCACGCTCTTCATCTCATTCGTCGCGTTGTCCGTAGCGGTGCCGATCGGCCTGCTGTCAGCCATCTACATGTCGGAGTACGCCAACTCGCGGTTCCGCAGCACGGCCAAGCCGCTCATCGAAATCCTGGCCGGCATCCCGACGATCGTCTACGGCTTCTTCGCGCTGGCCACCTTCGGACCGATGCTGCGGGATGCCGGAGCATCTGTCGGTCTCAGCATCGCGGCAACGAGCGTGCTGAGTGCCGGCATCGTGATGGGCGTGATGATCATTCCCTTCGTCTCATCGCTGTCGGACGACATCATCAATGCTGTGCCGCAATCCTTGCGTGATGGATCGTACGCACTTGGCGCGACCCGCTCGGAGACGATCCGCCAGGTGGTGATGCCTGCGGCTCTGCCGGGCATCGTCGGCGCGGTCCTGCTGGCGGCATCACGCGCCATCGGCGAGACGATGATCGTGGTGCTCGCAGCGGGCATCGCGGCGAATATCACGCTCAACCCGTTTGAATCGGTCACGACAATGACCGTCAAGATCGTGAGCCAGCTCACAGGCGATCTCGAGTTCACGAGCCCGCAGACGCTGGTCGCGTTCGCGCTCGGGTTGACCCTGTTCGTCATCACTCTCGGGCTGAATGTCTACGCCCTCTACGTGGTGCGCAAGTATCGGGAGCAATACGAATGAGCGACACCGCCATGGCGAGCACGACTGCTGCCCCACTCACGATCCGCCGCGCCTCGGCCGCTCTCAACGACGCCGCGCGCGTACGTCGACGGTATGCCGCGGAGGCGCGCTTCCGTGCGTACGGCCTGACCGCGATCACGATTGCTCTGGGGTTCCTCGCGTTCCTCTTCTACTCGATCATCAGCCAGGGCTGGACGGCCTTCCTTCAGACCGAGTATCGGGTGCCGGTAGTATTCGATGCGTCCGTCATCGATCCGGACGGCAAGCGTGACCAAAGCGCGCTCTTCTCCGCCAACTATCCCGAACTCGCGCGGCGTGCCGTGCAGAAGGCGTTGGGTGTCGAGACGCTGGATCGGTTGGCGCGCCGCGACCTCAATCAACTGCTCTCGCGCGGTGTCGACGTGCAACTGCGCGACATGGTTCTGCGCGATCCGTCCATCATCGGTAGAACCGTCACGGTTCCGCTCTTGGCGCATGGCAACGTCGATGCCCTTCTGAAAGGCGCTATCGACCGATCGATCCCGCAGGATCGGCGTCAGCTCAACGATCGGCAGCTTGCCTGGGTCGACAAACTGGTCGCGCAAGGACAAGCCGCCAAGGGTTTCAACTGGGGTCTGTTTACGTTCGGTGCGTCGAGCCAGCCCGAAACGTCCGGCTTGTTGGTCGCACTCGTCGGCTCCTTCTACATGATGCTCATCGTGGCGGGCCTTTCAGTGCCCCTCGGCGTCGCGGCCGCCATCTACCTCGAAGAGTTCGCGCCGAAGAACCGGATCACCGATATCATCGAGGTCAACATCAACAACCTGGCGGCGGTCCCGTCGATCGTCTTCGGCCTGCTGGGACTGTCGGTTTTCATCAACCTGTTCGGATTGCCTCGCTCGGCGTCGCTGGTCGGCGGCCTCGTGCTGACGCTGATGACGTTGCCGACCGTGATCATCGCCACGCGCGCCGCGATCAAGGCAGTGCCACCCTCCATCAAGGAAGCCGCTCTCGGCGTGGGGGCTTCGCATCAACAGGCGGTACTGCACCACGTGCTTCCGCTCGCGATGCCGGGCATTCTGACGGGCACGATTATCGGACTGGTTCAGGCCCTGGGTGAGACCGCGCCGCTGCTGATGATCGGCCTGGTGGCGTTCGTGGCGGACGTCCCGTCGACCCCGATGGAGCCTGCGACAGCCCTGCCCGTACAGATCTACATGTGGGCGAGTTCAGCTGAGCGCGGGTTCGTCGAGCGTACCGCTGGCGCCACGATCGTGCTTCTGATGTTTCTGGTCTGCATGAACGCAGTCGCGGTCTATATGCGCCGCAAGTTCGAGCGCCGCTGGTAAACGGCATCCGCCGACGAACGCGCGGCAGCGTGTCGGCCCGCGAGAGATGTGATAACTAGGATCGAGTGCGAGGCAAATGAACATGGATATGTCGGTCAACACGGATATGTCGGTCCAAGCGAAGGTGCCTGGCAAGCCCGCAGGCAAAGAAGGCGACAACTACAAAGTCGTCGCCAGCGACGTGGACGTGTTCTACGGCGAGAAGCACGCGATCAAGAAGGTCACCGTCAGTATTCCTGACAAGGCGGTCATGGCCTTCATCGGCCCCTCGGGCTGCGGCAAGTCGACCTTTCTGCGCTCCATCAACCGTATGAACGACACCATCCCGATCTGCCGCGTCACCGGCAATATCCAGATCGATGGGCAGGACATCTACGACCCATCGCTCGACGTCGTGCAGCTCCGCGCCCGCGTCGGCATGGTGTTCCAGAAGCCCAACCCGTTTCCGAAGTCGATCTTCGAGAACGTCGCGTACGGTCCCCGCATTCACGGCATTGCCAAGAACAAGGCAGACCTCGAGGAAATCGTTCACACGAGCCTCGAAAAGGCGGGCCTGCTCAAGGAGGTCAAGGACCGACTAGACGATACGGGAACCGGCCTGTCGGGTGGCCAGCAGCAGCGCCTCTGCATTGCTCGCGCGATCGCTGTCGGCCCTGACGTCATCCTCATGGACGAGCCCTGCTCGGCGCTCGATCCCATCGCGACGGCCAGGATCGAGGAGCTCATCGATGAGCTGCGGCAGAACTTCTGCATCATCATCGTCACGCACTCGATGCAGCAGGCCGCCCGTGTGTCGCAACGCACGGCGTTCTTCCATCTCGGCGTGATGGTCGAGGAAGGCGAGACGGAGCAGATCTTCACCAATCCGAAGGATGGGCGCACACGCGACTACATCACCGGCCGGTTTGGCTGAGTCTTGGTTCGCCGCCGGCGGTACAATCGGCGCCGGGCCCCAACCGCCCCAGGCACTTCGCCGCCGGCATAGCACGACGCCTCAGTGCGTCAGCACCTCTTCCCAGCAGCCGGCGGCACCGCGCCACGCGTGCGCAGAAATACTAAACATGCTGCCCGCCATTGATGTGCAGCTCGGTGCCGTTCACGTAGCTCGACTGGTCGCTGCACAGGAAATAGATCGCCTTCGCGACTTCCTCCGGTTCGCCGAGGCGGCGCATCGGGATCTGCTCTTTGACGATGCGATCGGTGCCGGGCGAGAGGATAGAGGTGTCGATTTCGCCTGGTGAGATCGCATTCACGCGCACGCCGCGCGCACCGAAGTCCGCGGCCATCTCGCGCGTCAGCCCCGCGAGCGCCGACTTCGAGGTGGCGTAGGCGGCGCCTGCAAACGGATGAACGCGGCCACCGGCAATCGACGTCACGTTGACGACAGCGCCCTGCGCGCGCTCGAGCTCCGCAAGCAAGCCACGCGCGAGCAGAACCGGCGCGAAGAAGTTGACCTGGAACACGCGCTGCCAGTCAACGAGCGGCGTGTTGAGCGTCCCGAGGCGAACGCCTTCTTCTCCCTTGGGACTGATACCGGCATTGTTGACGAGGGCATTCAGCCGGCCGCCCTGATCGGCAAGACGCAAGCGCATTTCGGTGACCGCGCGCTCCGTGTCCTTGCCATCCGCGAGATCGACCTGGATATGGTCCTCGGGCCCCATCTCCCAAGGGCAGTTCTCGGGGAACGCGTGCCGCGAGCACGTGATGACGCGCCAGCCGGCGGAGGCGAACCGCTTCACCGTGGCGTGGCCAATGCCGCGTGAGGCGCCGGTGAGAATGAGCGTCTTACGGTCGGCACGCGTGTTCGTCGACATCGGTCAGGATCCCTCTGGCGCGGCGCAGTTTAGGCCGGGAATCGCCTTCGAGCCTAGGGCATCTGCCCCCCGCCGCTCAGGCCTCGCTTCCCCCGCGCTCCTTCGTGTTCGGGCCGCTTGCCGAATATCGCATGCTTGCGTGTTGCAATGCAAAAGAACGAATGAAAGTTAGGCATTTTCTTGGGTTGACGGGAATCCGCACAAGGGCGGATTCAATGGCTGACAAGAGGTCGCAGATGGGCTAGTGTCACACTGCGTACGAAAAAAGGGCCAAAAGAGACCACTTCTGGGGTCTTGTTTATTGCCCAAGTCTAGGGAGCAGGCGGCGCGCCAACGATCCCGACTACAGAGGATCCGGCGGGTCTAACAGAGAGCGATTGTCTCAGTCGCATTTCGAGAGCAAGAGGGTGGTCCGTCAATCCGCCCGATGTACCGGACTTCAGGAAAGCAGGGCTACGCGCCTTGCTTTTTTTGTGCCCGGAACATAGCGCTCCGACCCTTCCGCACCCGAGAGACCGCCGCCTACTGCGGCGTGGCGCCGTCGACGATCCATTGCCCCAAACCGAGCACATCGTAGACGACGGCAGCGTAAACAAACGCAAATACGGCAGCCGCCACGACCGTCGTGATCGCGAAGGTCCGGAGCATCCGCGGCGCCACAGGCGCGCTCGCCGGTGTGCCCGGCACGACATCCCCGGCCTCTCCCTGCGTGCGCACGCCGAACGGCAGCACGGTAAACAGGATCATCCACCAGATGACGAAATAGACTGCCAACGCTAATGTGAGGCTCATCTTGGCT
>CAZKZT010000058.1:0-14014 GCA_964557265.1 uncultured Hyphomicrobium sp. | reverse complement strand
ATCGAGCCGCGGCACCGACGCCATCAGACCAAGCGTGTAGGGATGACGCGGTGACTTGTAGAGATCGCGCGCGGGTGCCGTCTCGACGACGCGCCCCGCATACATGACGATCACGCGATCGGCGTAGCGCGCGACGACGCCGAGGTCGTGCGTGATGATCACCAGCGATGTGCCGCTCTCCTTGCTGATCTGCTTGAGGAGGTCGAGGATCTGCGCCTGCACCGTCACGTCGAGCGCCGTCGTCGGTTCGTCGGCGATGATCAGGCTCGGCGTACACCCGAGCGACATGGCGATCATGATGCGTTGGCGCATCCCGCCCGAGTATTGATGGGGAAACGACGCGAGACGGCTCTGCGCGTCCGGAATGCGGACGCGCGAGATCAGCTCAGCCGCCTTCTCGAGCGCCGCGCTCCAGGGCATGCGGCGATGCTCGTGGATGGGTTCGGCGACCTGGATGCCGACGGTCAGCGCCGGATTGAGCGACGACATCGGTTCCTGGAAGATCATCGCGATCCGATTGCCGCGGATCTCGCGGATGCTCTTCGCGTCGAGGCCCAGGAGGTCGGTTCCCTCGAACTCCACCTGACCGGACGAGATCCGGCCAGGTGGCGAAGGAATGAGCCGCAGGATCGAGAGTGCGGTGACACTCTTGCCCGATCCCGACTCGCCGACGATCGCAACCGTCTCCCCGCGGTCGACGTCGAACGAGACGCCATCGACCGCCGTCACCTCGCCGCGCTCGGTGCGAAAGCGCGTCGTCAGGTCGCGAACCCGCAGTACGGGCATCGTTGCCGCGGTGTCCATGGCGCGCGGCTCAGTAGCCCATCTTCTTCTTCAACTCCTGATCGAGCCACAGGCGCGCATAGATCGGGCCTGGCCGCACGGCGCCGACGCGCAATTCGCCGTTGTAGTTCTTCACCCACGGCCACCACGCCGAATAGACATACGGCGTCGGCAGCCAGATGTAGGGAGCCTTGTCGACGATCTCGATCGTCATTTCCCTCAGCATCGCCTGACGCTTCTTCTCGTCCGGCTCCTGATAGACGTCGTACATCTTCTTGTCATAGGCGGGATCCGACCAGCCTGATGGATTCCACGTCTGGCCCGTCGTGAACGACTTGCGGATCGTGGTCGTCGGGTTGGTGTGCCCGTTATTCATGAAGTAGCCCGCCGTCATCTTTCGCGATGTCATCGCGGAGAGGAAGGCCGCATACTCCATCGGCTGGATCTCGATCTTGACGCCGACCTGCTCAAGGTAGGCAGCGACGAGCGGCAGCAGCTCCATGTGGTCGTGATTGCACGAGCACACCTGTGTCTTGAAGGTGAAGCCCTTCGGGTAGCCCGCTTCCGCGAGCAGCTTCTTCGCCTTCGCGGGGTCGTACTTGAACAGCTCCTGCACCGACGCCGGCATCTCGGAAAGCGGCGCGAAGTAACCCTTGTAGTCGGGGTGCATCGGGTAGGCGAAGAGCTCGGCGTGCCCGTTGTAGTACGCCTTGACGATCTCATCCTTGTTCACCGCGTAGTTGAGCGCACGGCGCACGCGGATGTCGTTGAATGGCTTCTCGTTGACCTGGAAGGCGAGGAAAGTGCCGGACATGTTGAGCCAGCGCGACCACTTGAGCTGCGGCGTCGTCTTCTTGATGTCGTCGACCGCCTGCCAGCGGATATACTCGAGGAGATCGAGCTTGCCGGTACGCAGCGAGGCGTGCTGCGTCGCCTCGTCCTTGATCGTGCGGTAGATCACCTGATCGACCAGCGGCAGCTTGACCTCCTGTCCGCCAATCTTGTCGGTGTCCCAGTAGTCGGGATTCTTCGTGTAGGTGTTCGTGCTACCGGAGACGAAATCGGTCAGGAAGAACGGCCCGGTGCCATTCGCATTCTTCCAATTGGCGATGCCGGCATCGACGACTTCCTTCGGATAGATGCAGGAGAAATAACCCCAGCCGAAACGATAGTCCCACTCCGCGAAGTGGTGCTTCATGTTGAACACGATGGTGTGCGGATCCGGGGTCTCGACCTTGTCGATATGATCGAAATAGCCGCGGATGCGCTTTGGACTCTGGTCGAGACGATTGTACGAGAAGAGCACGTCTTCCGATGTCAGCGGACGCGACTTCATCACGCCCGGCTTCTCGGGAAACTTGACGTTCTTGCGCAGCTTGATTTCAACGCGAAGCGGATTCTGCTTCCACTCCCAGCTTTCCGCGAGTTCGCCACGCACGGCATCGCTCGGAATCCAGGCATCGGCATAGAAGGCGTGTGGCCCGCCGTTCTTCGCCGACTTCGTCAGATCACCCGAGAACAGTTGCTCGCAGTACTGCCCGATGTCGTGGTTCTGCTTCCAGTTCCAGTCGGCCGGATCGAACGACAGCGCCGACAACGTCGGGTACACGGTGCCGACGGTCAGTGTGCCGCCGGGCTTCGGTGCTTCGGCGAGCGCGGCGCCGGCAGCAAAGCCGAGCGACACCGCTGCCATCACGAAGGAATGGGCATAGGTGGTGCGTCTCATCTTGTACTCCTCCCTGTATCGTTGTCCGTCCGGCACCATTCGAGGGCACCTGATCGGTCGTGTTGTCGACGCGGCTCTTGATCGGCCGCTTGTCATCTCGGCTCAGCGTGATCCCCTCATGCGCGGGTCCAGCAGATCGCGGAGTGCGTCGCCGAACATGTTGCTCGAATAAACGACAAGCGTCAGGCAGAGACCCGGCGCCAAGGCCAGCCACGGCCCCTGAAACATGAAAGTGCGGCCCGACCCTGAAAGCATGCCGCCCCAGGTCGGTGCGGGCGGCGGCACGCCGAGACCCAGGAACGCAAGACCCGACTCGGCCAGGATCACGGTGCCGACACGTGTCGTGAACAGCACGATGATCGGCGGCATCACATTCGGCAGGATATGGCGCCAGAGAATGCGCGGCGTGCCAGCGCCAATCGACTGGGCCGCGTGGACGTACATGTTCTCGCGCACGCTGACGACGGCACTGCGCACGATACGCGATCCCGCAATGCCGAGCAGCAACCCGAGCGTGCCGATGATCTGCGGCATCCCGGCGCCGACCACCGAGACGACGACGATCAGGATGATGAGATCGGGAAAGCTCATCCACGCATCGACGAAGCGCTGCGTGATCATGTCGAAGCGGCCGCCGAGGTAGCCGGTGAGAATACCGAGAACGACGGAGATCAACGTCGCGAGGCCCGCAGCACAAAACCCGATGATGACCGAGAGCTGTGCGCCATAGAGACAGCGCGAAAGCATGTCGCGGCCGAGATTGTCGGTGCCGAACGGATGCTGCCACGATGGTGGCTTGAGGCGGTTCAGCGGCGAAATCTGGTTCATGCCGTAGGGCGCCAGGACATCGGCGAAAAGCCCGCAGAACAGGAACAGGATGAAGACCACCGCGCCCGCCGCGCCAAGTGGCTTCTCGCGGAACAGACGAATGAGGAATGTCGCGAACGCGCCGCGTTTCGCAGGTGCCGGCAAGGGCGTATCGGAAACCGTCGCCATCACCGATACCTCACTTTGGGGTCGAGCAGACCGTAGCTCAGGTCGACCAGCAGATTGAGCAGCATCACCGCAACGCCGACGACGAAGAACACGCCGGTGATGATCGGATAGTCACGCTGGTTGACAGCGTCGAGCAACAGCAATCCCATGCCCGGAATGACAAAAATCTGTTCCATGATGACGGCGCCGCCGATCAGCAGCGGCGCCTGGATGCCGATCAGCGTGATCACGGGGATAAGGGCGTTACGCAGCGCGTGACGTCCGACGACGAGGCGCTCGCTCAGGCCCTTCGCCCACGCGGTGCGGATGTAGTCCTGGCGCAGCACCTCAAGCATCATGGTGCGCGTCAACCGCATCGAAACCGCCGACAGCGCTGTGCCGAGGATGATCGCTGGAATGATCATCTGCTTGAGATTCTGAATCGGATCGGTCGTAAAATTGACGAAGCGCACCTCCGGCGACCAGCCCCACCAGATCGACGGGAACACCATCACCATCGTGCCCAGCCAGAAACTCGGCACCGCCAGCATGAGGATGGAAAAGGACCGCGCCGCATAGTCACCGGCGGTGTCCTGGCGCATCGCCGAGTAGACGCCAATCGGGATCGCCACGAGAAGCGCGACGATCAACGCGAGCACACCGAGTTCGAATGTCACCGGCAAGCGCGCGAACAGAAGCTCCCGCACCGGCACGTTCTGCCACAGCGATTGCCCGAAATCGCCGGCAAGCAGAATGCCGCCCATCCAGCGCAGGTATTGCTCCCACATCGGTTTGTCGAGGCCGAGCGCCGCAATCAGCTGCTCTCGCGTCAGCTGGTTTGCGCTGACATCGTTCTGGCTCAGCATTAGGTCGATGACATCGCCCGGAATCAGGCGGACGGTCACGAATACGATCAGACTGGCGAAGAAAAGTGTCGGTATCAGCGCCAGTAGTCGCCGTGCGACATAGGCCTGCATCGCCTTTTCGTCTTCCTCCCATTTTTTTGTCAGCTTGCCTGCATAGAGCGGAGGTGGCAAGCGGGAACGGCTCAGTCCTGACGATCCGTCTCGCAATGCAACCCGTGAATCACAGACGCAAGACCATGATTCCAGTGTCTCTTTGGATCCGCGCTGCGCTCGGGAGACCGGCATCGAGATGGGGTGAACTTCGGAACCGGGACACAGGCGCGCGATGATTGTGGTCCGGCGATCGTGCGTGGCAATATCGGGCGCAGCGAGCGCAAGACTCGCCTGCAACTCAACACGCATCCAAGAGGAAACGCAGTCATGCCGCTCACCAAGCAGTTGGCGATCGTCACTGGCGCCGGGCAGGGCATCGGGAAGGCTTCAGCGCTGGCGCTTGCAGCGCGCGGTGCGACCGTCGTCGCTGTCGACATAAATCAAGACACGCTCGCGAACACGGTTTCGACAATCGGCGCGAACGGCGGACATGCGCGCGCGATCCGTGCGGACCTCGGCAGCGTGGCGGAGATCGATCGTCTCGTCGGCGAGACGATTGCCGCGTTCGGCCAGATCGATATCCTCGTCAACAACGCCGGCGTCACGCGGCGCGCGGGCATCATGGAATTGACCGAGGAGGATTGGGACCGCATCCATCGCGTCAATGCGAAGGGCGTGTTCTTCTGCCTGCAGCGCGTCGCGCGCGAGATGATCCCGCGCCGCAGCGGACGCATCATCAATATCGCGTCGATTGCGGGAAAGGGTTATGCGGGCACGTCGAATGCGGTCTATGCGGCGAGCAAGGGCGCCGTGATCAGTCTCACCAAGACGGCCGCGCAGCAGCTCGGGCCCCACAACATCAACGTCAACGCGATTTGTCCCGGCATGGTGCGTACGCCAATGCTCGAGGAAATCATGCGCGTCAGGGCGGAAACCGAAGGCACGAACCTCGCAGTGGCGGAAGCGCGCGTGGTGGCCGCGGTGCCGCTCGGCCGGCCGAGCGAACCGGAGGACATCGCCAACATGGTGGTCTTTCTGGCGTCGCCGGACGCGCGCAACATCTCGGGTCAATCAATCAACGTCGACGGCGGTCTCGTGCCGCACTGAAACGAAGAAAGGGGGCGGCGCCCAGCGCACACCCCCTCTCGCATTCTATTCCGTCGAAGAACGACGCGCTTAGCGGCGCGCGGCCATCGCCTTCTCGACCGGCTTGTAGGCTTCCTTGGCGAGGTCGCTGTACAGGCTGCCGATCTTCGTCACCTGCGCGACGTAGTCGTCATAGGCGCGCTTGGCATAGCTCGACTGGATCTCGACGGCCTGCTCGATCGTCTTGGCCGAGAGCAGCTTCTCGAAGGTCGCCGTGCCTTCCTCGAACGAACGCTTCGAGTAGTCGGTGAACTCGGTCGCGATGGTCTGCCAACCCTTGCTCCACTCGCCCACGAGCCGCATCGCGGCATCGGTGTTCGACTGACCGAGCTTCTGGAAGTCTTCAAAAGATTTGATCATCATTGCTATCCTTCACACCTGGGGCACCGGAAGGAGAAACGGAGCGTCAAAACGGGTGCGCATGGGGCCGTCTCACTGCGGTGCACGAGATTTAGGTGCGCTGCACAAATATGTCAACCAAATTATTGCAACGCAACATCGCCATGGCAGCAACCCATCGCAGCGCCTACAGAAAATGGCGCCGGAGCCGCCGCCAAGAGGGTGGATTTCGCATGGTTAATGCCGATCGTTAGAATACCAATCAAATGCCGGCGGTCGACTTCACCGTACGCAAGGCCCGGCTGTGTATTGTGGTTGATGCGGCCGGCGGGTGGATGCCCCATTGGCGCCCCAAAACGATGTTCTAATTGAATAATCGGCGGGGCGGCTTTCCACGGCAGATGCATATGCGCGGCCGCAGTGATCCTGCACGTCCGAGGACGTGAAATGTGGGTAAGGGCCATGGGCGCGGGAAAGAGCCGGCGGGGGATACTCGCAGGCGCAGCAGCTGTTCTTCTAGTCTGCTTTGCGGCGACGATCAGCGTGCCTGCGTTCGCTGACGGCGGGCGGCATGCCGCCTTCGCAATCGACGCCAATACCGGCCGCGTGCTCCACGCCCAGTCCGCCGACGCCCCCCGTTTTCCCGCCTCGCTGACCAAAGTGATGACGCTCTACCTCGTGTTCGAACTGATCGAGGCGGGCAAGCTCGACATGAATACGCCGATCCGCGTCTCGGCGCAGGCAGCGTCCGTCCCGCCCTCGAAACTCGATCTCGATGCCGGCGATACCATCCCGCTCGGCGCCGCCATTCGCGCGCTCGTCACGAAATCGGCCAACGACGTCGCCGTCGCGATCGCCGAACACATCTCCGGCACCGAGGCGGCATTTGCCCGCGCCATGACGGCCAAGGCGCACCAACTCGGGATGCGCAGGACGACCTTCCGCAATGCGCACGGACTGCCCGATAGCGAGCAGGTGACGACCGCCCGCGACATGGCCACGCTCGCGCTCGCGATCTACGACCATTTCCCGCGCCACGCACGGGTCTTCGCGACCAAACGCTTCAGTTATGCAGGCAACACCTACCGCAATCACAACACGCTGCTCGGCACCTTCGAGGGTATGGAGGGCATCAAGACCGGCTACACCCGCAGCTCGGGCTTCAACCTGTCCACCTCCGTTCGACGCGATGGCCGTCACGTGGTTGCAGTCGTCCTCGGCGGACGGACGGCTGCAGCGCGAAACGCTGAGATGCGCACGCTGTTGACGCGCACCATCGCACGCGCCTCGACCACCAAGTCGCGCCGGCCGGTTGCGATGCCACGCAGCGAGCCCGCTGTCGCGTCCGCACGCCCAGCTCCCCGGCCAGGCCCCCGGATTGCGGCAGCGCCGCGTCCGGCACACCACGCCGCGCCAGCTCCCGTTGCACAACCGGCACCGCGTCTGATCGAAGCTCCGGCGCTTGTCTCTGCGCCGCCGCCAGCAACCCAGATCGCATCGCGGAACGAGCCACCGATTGTGATCGCGCGCGTGCGCCCGGTTCCCATCGGATCGCAGATCGTCTCGGAGCCCGCCGCCGCACGCGCCGAAGAGTTCCAGCAGCCCCCGATGTACGTCCCGCCCTACGGCGATCGCCGCCAGGCCGCGCCCGCGCAATCCTGGCACGCCGCGCCTGCAGCCGCGCCAGCTCCTCCGGTACTTCGCGAAGAACCGCGCGAAGCGCCGCGCGCAGCCCAACGTCCTGCCTATGCGCTTCCCGATACAGGCCGCGGCGCCAAACCCTCGACATTCGCAGCCCAAGCCGCACGTCTCGAGCAAGGCGCGCCCGCCGTTGTCGCCGGCTATCACGGCCCCCCGCCCTCTTACGTCGGTGCGATGCCGCGGGCCCACGAGGCACCGTCACCGCGTGGCGATCATGCCGTGCAAGTCGGCGCCTTCGCCACTGCCGCGGAAGCTCAAGAGCGGCTGAGGGCCGTCCGCCAGTCGGCAGGCCCCGTGCTCGCCGGTGCCGCCGACCACACGGAACCGGTGAGCCAGGGCGCACGCACGCTCTATCGGGCGCGCTTTGCCGACCTCGACGCCACCGCGGCAACTCAAGCGTGCAACGCGCTGAGGCGCCAGCGTGTCGATTGCTTCGTCGCGCGACTCCACTAATCGCGCAACGTCTTGATTACGAACTCGGCAAATATGGCGCGCCCGACCGGCGATCTTAAATCCTCGCGCAGCGCTTTCCAGGTTATGCACACACGCAAGCGGGTACGGAGCTGCAGGGATCAGAGTTGATCCCGCGCGCTTTCTTGGGAATGCCGGCACCGCGCCGGTGGAGGGATTGAATGCTGACTGTGGGGTCACCGCTATCGAGCGCGTTTGCTGCGCTCAACGCTGTCACGACGGGACAAGTACAGCCTGCCGCCGCGCCCGCGGTTGCTCACACTGGCAACGCCCTTACCGGCGCATCACGACTGATGCTGTCATCTGCCGCGAGCGATGCGCTGCTGCGCTTCAGCGGTCGCGAGGCAGCCGCAATGGGCGCGGACATGGCGCGCGCGCCCCTCGACACGATCGCCTCGAACCGCCCATCCGCCGCTGCCGACAACATCCCGCCAGAACGGCTCGCGTGGCTCAACTCGCTCGGTGCCGATCGATGGGAAGTGCGCGAACCCGCCACGATCGACGATGCGGAGTTCGAGACCCGGGTGCTCGAAAGCCTTTACAGGAACGGCTCTGCCAAGCTTTCGGGGTTCGCTGAAGCCCGCGACAACGGCAGCCTGACCATCCAGCGCGCCGCCGATGTGCCCGAGCTCGGCTACAAATCTTTCCAGGTGACGCTCTACAAAGATGATGAAGTCTACGGCGGCGTCGGCTTCAGCGTCTGCAACAGCGAAGCCTGGATGGCGCTGCGTGAGAGCGGCACATATGCCGGCACCGGTTCAGTTGCCGGCGTCGACTATGTCGTGACCTGGCCGATGCCGCTGTCCGCCGACGACGCCGATCCGGGCATCTACGCCGCGGCGTAACGGGTTGCATCTCCTGCTTGGGATATCCGCGCCAGCACCGTATGTTGCGCCGCGCGACCAGAATGGGAGAGATGACACGATGGGAATTTTCACGGCTGGAAAACGGTCGGCAGCAGCCGGTCTCCTGGCCCTCGCAGGTGCGGCCTTCGCCCCCGGCGCGGCCATGGCGCAGTCCTGCGGCAATACCGGCGCAGGCTTCGACCGCTGGCTCGCAGCGGCACGGGTGCAGGCGGCCAAACAAGGCCTCTCCCAGCGCGCGATCGACGTGGCCCTGTCCGGCGTCACCTACGACCAGAACGTGATCCGCCGCGACCGTGGCCAGAAATCGTTCAAGCTGAGCTTCGATGAGTTTTACAAGCGCCGTGTCGGCACCTCGCTGATGAACCGCGCGCGCCAGCGTCTCAACACCCACCGGGCGCTGTTCGATCGTGTCGAGAAGCAGTTCGGCGTGCCGCGCGAAATCATCGTGTCGATCTGGGGCCTCGAGACCAACTTCGGCGCCGATACCAGCGGCCCCTACTCGATCGTGCGCTCGCTCGCCACGCTCGCCTACGACTGCCGCCGGTCGGCCTTCTTCACCCCGCAGTTCTACGATGCGATCCGCATCATCGATCGCCGCTACATGTCACCTGAGCAACTCCGCGGCGGCTGGGCCGGCGAAATTGGCCAGACGCAGTTCCTGCCGAGCCCGTACATCAAGTACGCGGTCGACTTCGACGGCGATGGGCGGCGTGATCTCATCCGGTCGGTCCCCGACATCCTCGCGTCGACCGCGAACTTCCTGAAGGGTCACGGCTGGCAGCGCGGCGGCTCGTGGGAGCCGGGTTCAGCCAATTACAACGTGATCCGGGACTGGAACCGGGCCGCAGTCTACCAGCAGACCATCTCCGTGATGGCGACGCGTCTCAAGTCCGGCCGCTGATCGCCGCCGCGACGTTCACAGGGCGCTCGGCGAGGACCGCATGGCCACGGGCGGCAAGTCCCCTACACACGACGTACTGTCGTGTGTAGGGTAAGGCATTGACTGTCCCGCCGTTGAGCCATCGCGCGACCGCGCCCTTGTCGAGCCACCATGGACACGACCGCCACCGCGCACTCTGATCTGACGCCGGTGCGGCGGAACATGATCCTCGTCATGGTCGTGCTCGCGACCACGCTCTACGGCACGACGCTGCTCGTCGTGTCGACGATCCTTCCCCAGATGCAAGGTTCATTCGCGGCGACGGCCGACGAGATCGCCTGGGCGATGACCTTCAACATCCTCGCCACCGCCATCGTCACGCCGATGTCGGGCTGGCTCGCCGGGCGCTTCGGCACGCGGCCGGTGATGGTCTGGTCGCTCGCCGGATTCACGTTCGCGACCTTCATGTGCGGGTCAGCGGATACGCTCGAAAGCCTCGTCTTCTGGCGCATTCTGCAGGGCGGCTTCGGTGCTCCCTCGACGCCGCTCACGCAATCGATCCTGCTGACGGTTTTCCCGCGCGACCAGCAGACGAGGGTGATGGGCATCTTCGGCTTCGGCGTCGTACTCGGGCCGATCTTCGGGCCGGCACTCGGCGGCATCATGGCCGAGAGCTACAACTGGCGGTGGGCATTCTACGCGCTGGTTCCTGTCGGAGTCGCCGCCACCGTCGGATTGCACGCCGTACTGCCGAATGACGAGAAGTCGACCGACCGGCCGTTCGACTGGGTCGGCTTCATCGCCCTGTCGATAGCGCTCGGCGCGACGCAACTCGTGCTCGCCCGCGGCCAGCGCCTCGACTGGTTCGACTCCTACGAGATCATCATTTCCCTCATCGTCGCGGTCATCGGCTTCTGGATCTTTGCCACGCACTGCCTGACGAGCCCGCGCCCGTTTCTCAATCCGCGCCTCTTGCTCGACCGCAACTACGCGCTCGGCCTGATCCTGGTGACGATCTACGGCATGCTCAACTTCACACCGATGGTGCTGCTGCCGCCGCTGCTGACCGGCACCGCCGGATATACCGACAGCCTTGTCGGCTATGTCGTTGGCGCGCGCGGCGTCGGCGGTAGCATCGGCTTCCTCATCGCGGGTTTCGCCGGTCGCCTCGACGGGCGTCTCAGCATGCTGATCGGCTTCACGATGCTGCTCATCGCCGGCATCTGGCTGATGCACATCGACCTCAACGTCACCTATCTCGATCTCGCCTTGAACGCGGGCTTGCAGGGGCTCGCGATCGGCCTCATCTGGGTGCCGATGACGACCGCGACCTTCTCGACGCTGCCGAAGCACCAGATGGGCGAGGCGACCGCCGTCTATCACCTCCTGCGCAATCTCGGCTCATCGTTCTTCATCTCCGTCTGCGTCGCCGAAATCGTGCGCTCGACCGGCATGAACTACGCCCACCTCGCCGAGCTGCTGACGCCCTATAACAAGGTGCTGGATATGCCCTCGGTGCTCGGCCAATGGGATCCCGAAAGCCTCAAGGGCCTCGCCTCGCTGTCAAAGGAAATGACCCGCCAGGCGACGCTGATCGCCTATCTCAACGCTTTCGGTCTTTTCACGACCGCCTGCGCGCTGACCCTGCCCTTGATCCTCCTGATGCGAGGCAAGCAGCCCGGCTAAGGGCCGTATCGGCAAGACAGTTTTCCCCCGGCAAATAAGGCAGGCAATCGAACAGCGTTACGAAAGACGCTAATGTGCAACACATGAGCGCGGGAACGCGCAGTCCTACGCGGAAGCTCGGGTATGCGCTTTACGGTTGCAGATCGTCTGTGGTCTTTCTGGGCCACAACGCCGGAAAAGTCGGTTCAGTGTCGGAGTAGCGGCCATGTCGTACAGGGGTGAAGATCTTGACCTGCGGGTCCCGGCTGGCCGCAGCCATGCCGCCGCGACCGAAAGCGACGGCATCAACGGACGCCGCACCGTGATCGCCGCCGGTTCCGGCACGCTGTGGGTCGACGACGCGCTCCTCGCCTGCTGCAACAACGCCTTCGATCTGGCCCTCGCCCATGGCGCCGCCGAGGTCCGGCTCGAACATCTGGTACACGCGCTGACGCGGGCGGATGCCGCCGCACGCCTGCTCGAACGCCATGGCGTCAGCGAGAGCCGTCTGCGCCGCGAGAGCGCGACGCTGATCGTCAACGACACCTCCGTGGCGATGATCGGCGACGGCAATCCGCCCCGCCGTTCGATCGAACTCGAAGAGACATTGCGCCGTGCCGCAGATGCCGCGCAGCACCGCGGTGAGACGGCTGGCGTCGAAGATGCCCTGATTGCAGTTCTGACGAGCGGCCGCGACAGTCCCGCCGTCCATCTTCTGCGCCGGCTGGCCCCCAACTGGCAGCCGCGCGATCCTGCCCCCCCGCGCCCCGACCCGCGCGAGACGCAGGCACTGCTGCTGTCCGATGCGGCTGCCGGACGCCTCGGCGAGATCGAGGGCGCACTGCGCGGCATCCACGCCGAACTCGCCGGCGACCGCAAATTGCTGTCCGACATCGTCCGCGATCTCCAGCGTGAGGTAACCGCGCAGCGCGGCGATGGCGCGGCGCTCTCATCGGCCCTCACCGAACGCCTCGCCGACTTTGAACGCCAGCTCGCGACGCGCACTGAACCGCTGCGCGCGACGCCGCATATCAGTGAGAAGCTGCAGTCGATCGAGAAGTCGGTCCAAAGCGGGATGGGCGAGGGTGCGCGCAACTGGGCCGCTCTCGACAAGCGGCTCAAAGAGCTGGAAGCCGCCGTCACCCGCACCGGCGACAATGCCGAAATGCTCGATCCGCTCGTCAAACGGCTCGCGGTTCTCGAACAGGTAGTCTCCGAGCGGAGCAGCGACACGATGCGCGGCTGGCACGCGCTCTCCGATCGCGTTCAGTCCCTTGAGAAGTTGTACCAAGCCGGCGCGAACGAAGCTGTCCGTCAGTGGAGCGCTCTCTCGGATGGCAATGCGGCGGTTCTCAAATCCATCGAGGAGCGCGTCTCGACGGCCACCATCGATGGCGGCGCACTCACCGAGCGGCTGGAACTGATCGAGCGCACGGTTCGCAGTGGCCTCGGCGACACCGTGCGCTCGAACACGCTGCTCGCGGATCGCGTCGGCATCGTCGAGCGGGTGGTTGGCTCTCGCAACGATACCGAGCAGGTGTTCCTCCTCGACGAGCGCATGCGCTCACTGGAGCAATCGCTCGACGGACGCGCCCGCGAGACCGGCGGCCGCTGGGTGGAGCTGGTCGAGCGCCTCAAGACCATCGAAGGGCGCATCAGCAGCGTCGCCGACAAGGCGCCTTCCTCGCCGCTGCCGCTGATCCCGACATCGGAAACGCTCGCGCAGCCGATCGTGTCGCTCCTCGCGTCGGCCGACCGGAGCGCGACGGCGCGCGATGCCCGTCAGGCGAGCGCCATCTCCGAGATCGGCGGACGGGTCGCCGCGCTCGAGCATGTACTCCAGGCCAATGCCGCAGCCGTCACGGCTGCCGCGCGCGTCGCGGACCGCAATGCCGACGAATTGCACGAGGGCTTCGTCCGGCTGAGCGAGAACCAGCACACGCTGGCCTCCGCAATCGGTGACTGGCGCGACGAGAGCACCACCGAATTCCGCATGATCGCCACCGGCTTCGACCGGCTCAAGGCCATCGAGGACCGGCTCGACAATCTGACGCGCTACTTCACCACGTCAGCGGCGCGCCCCGAGCAGGCGCCGCTCTACAAGCCGCCGATCGATGCCGCGGCACTTCGCTCAAGCACCGACACGGGGACAACGCCGTTGCAGAGCTTCTGGCGCTGGCTGTTCGGCACCGACGATGTGCGTCAAGCGAACCGCAATGCGCGGATCAAATGGCAGCAGATGCGCGATGAAGTGCGTGCGGCGAGCCAGCGCTTGAGAAAGCGCTGATTTTTGCTTTCCGCGGACGCCAACGCCTTCGGCTACTGGCGCCGCGGCCGCTGCCTCGCCTGTCGGAGACTTCACATCGCGCTCTTCGAGCGCCACCGAATGGACAGAGCGCGGGATCAACGGTGGTGGCCGAAGGCCGCGATATTGGAATGCGACCGCGAGGCAGTTCCGAGGCGCGTGTAGCCGAAGGCGTACGCGCCCGCGGCAAGCAAGAAA
>CAZKZT010000057.1:0-14040 GCA_964557265.1 uncultured Hyphomicrobium sp. | reverse complement strand
GATCTCGGCGAGCGGCTTGCGGCCCGCGTTGATGTAGGCGATGGCGGCAAGCACGGCCGCGTTGGTGTTGACGTCCATGATTTTTACCGCGCGGCCCGACGTTTCGTAGATGCCGGACTGGAAACCGCGGTCTTTCCCCGGTGCCTTCGCGACAACAAGGTCACGGAGCTTGCCGGCGTAGTCGTCACCGCGTTCGGCGAACCAGAGATACGCAGCCTTGGTGCTGACCATGCGGAACGTGTCGGCGAACGTCTCGGTCCGCCACCGCTCTTCCGTCACCGATGAATCGACCGTCCAGCGCGGACCTGCATAGGCGTCGATGTTGTAACCCTGGTAGGTGAACCATGGCTTCTTGTCGATCGGTGCCTCGGAAACGCACGTCAAGTGTCCCGTTTCGGCGAAGCGCGCCTTTTGTGCCGAATAGAGCTCATCGGCGATGATACGCGAGCGCACCGAATGGCCGAGCTCGATTTCCTCGGTCGCGTTCGGCTCGGTTGCGACGGGCCCGATGGACGCGACGTGCTGCAGGAAGGCGAGCCGCGCGACTTCATCGCCAGGGTTGAGCGGCATGTCGAAGCCGGTTTTGGCCTCGATGCCCCAAAGTTTGAAGGCTCTGGTGACGTAGTGGATGTAATTGAAGCACCGGCTCTCGAAACGAGACGATGACTTGATGTCGTGGAGACGGCCCTTCGTGGTCGTGCCGGCGAGATCCCAGCGTGCGACCTGCTGCTTGACCTTGTAGGCGCCGTTGGTGGCCTGATCCAGGATGTGGAGGGCGGAAAGCAGGCGCCCGATGTCCGTCGCATCGAAGCCGGGCTCGGCCATGCGGTTGCCGTAGACGCCGTTGCGGAAGTTCGGCAGCGTCAGCCGGCCCCAGCGGAACTCGGAGCGGCGCAGAAACGCCATGACGGTCTTGATGCGCTGATCGAACTCTTCCTCGGTCAAGATTCCGATTGCGCGCGCCGAGACGGTGGCGATGATCAGCGAGCCCGTGTCCCACATGGTCAGGATGTCGTAGATGCCGAAGCCGTCGCCTTCCTGCCACGTCGCTGCGGGCACGAGGTTGCGGCTGGCGGCCGGCGTCGAGAAGTAGCGCCAGGCGATTTCAGCATCCTTCATCAGGGATGGATCCCGGAGTGAACCTGCCTGCTCGTTGGCACGGGCCGGTGTCCAGTGCCCCTGCATGGCCAGTGTACCAGCGGCGCACAGACCTAGTCTCAAAGCTTCGCGACGCGACAACTGCATGGCTCGACTGTCCCAATATCGAACGAACCTTCCTAGGCCCGTTCAGTTTTCATTGATCTTGTGCGGGACAGTGCACGGAACGTACCGAAACGGCGGGCGCCGGGGATGACGCCGCCGTTCTGCGATGTTTTAGGGGGAAAGGGCTGCGCGTTCGCCGTGACGCGGGTGGTCGCGCGCGATTGGCGCTAGCGCATGACGCGGCCGAGCGCGGCGGTCGCGACGCGCACCGGCTCGATCTTCGCGATCTCGGTGCCGAAGCGTCCCGAGTAGACGTAGCGGATCAACTGGGTGCGCGCGTCCGGGGTATCGTCGAAGCGCACGACATAGTCGCTTCCGCTGGCGCGCAGGATGATGCCGGCAAGCGGCACGCCATTGATCGCAACTGTCACGGGCGTGCCGACTGCGGCGGGTGCTGCCCCCGCAATGCGCGCGCCGCCGAGCGAAACGTCGACGAGGCGCGCGAGGGACGGCTGACCGGCGACGTTGATCTGCGCCGTCTCTCCGGCAGCGAGCCGCTCGGAGGCTCTGAGGCGGGGCTGCTCGACACATACAACGCAGGCGATGGTGAGAATGACGATATTGTACCAGCTCCAGAACAGGCAGAGCGCGCTCGAGTCCCTGAGCTTGGTGCCGTCCTCGAAGATGAAAGCCCACACGACGCCGGCAAACGTCAGGATCAGGAAGCCCAGGAACACGCGCAGGATCGGCCACTGCACGAACCGCTTGCTGCGGTCGCCGCCCTTGGCCGTCACCTGGAACTTGTGGCCCTTCGGCTTGACGAGCCCGTGGATCACGGCGCGCACGATCTGCGAGGCGGCGAGAAGCTGCGTCACGTCCGACATCACCGGCATCACCCGGCCCTTCGCCATCCAGCCCATGATCACGATCTGGGAGATGAAGTAGGGAAGGTAATAATAGAGTGTGTCGATGACGTCGGCCTGCACGGCCAGCACGTTGAACAGCCAGTACAGGATCGGCACGACGATGCCGAGCAGGCGGAACGAGTAGCTCGCGGACCAGTAGAGGAAGGTCTCGACGAGGCTGATGCGGTCGAGCAGCGTGAGGCCATTGTTGCGCCGGAACGGCCCGAGCTCGCCGCGGCAGATCTGGATGAAGCCGAGCGCCCAGCGGCTGCGCTGTGTGACGTATTCCTTGAGACCCTCGGGCGCGAGGCCGAGCGACAGGCGCTCGTTGAGGTAGACGGTGCGGTAGCCCTGCGCCTTCATCTTCAGCGTCACGAGATAGTCTTCGGTGACCGACGAGGTCGGAAAGCCGCCGATGTCCCGCAGGATGTCGAAACGGATCACCGAGGATGTGCCGCAACAGAACGCTTCGCCCCAGGCATCCTTGGCTGCCATCACGACGTCGAAGAAGTAGCGCTGCTCGTCCGGCCATACGCGCGCGATCGAGAGGTTGCTCTGCAGCGGATCGGGATTGATGAAGTGCTGCGGCGTCTGGACGATGCCGACGTCGCGTTCGTGGAACAGGCTGAGCGCGCGGCTGAGGAAGCGCGGCGCTGGAACGAAATCGGCATCGAGGATCGAGATGAAGTCCGGCGGCTCGGCGAGGCCCGCGACGTGGCGCAGGCCGTTGTTGATGTTGCCCGCCTTGGCGTGGGCATTGTCCGGGCGCGTGAGGTAGTTGGCGCCGAGGCGGGCCGAGAGCGCGGCGAGCCACGGCCGGCGCCCGTCGTCGAGCACCCAGACGCGGAAGCGCGGATAGTCGAGCGCCAGCGCGCCGACGATCGTGCGCTCGAGGATCGCTTCCTCCTCGTTATAGGTACAGATGAAGACGTCGACGAGCGGCGGCTTTTCGAGCGCCTTGAGCAACGGCTCGTACGTGTCCACGGTCGGCGAGCGGTCCGTCGTCTGGGTGAGGAAGACGAGGCTGATCGACGAGCCGATGATGACGAGCGTTTCGATCGTAACGAAGACGAGGCCGACGATGAAGTCGAGGCTGAGTGCCACCGGCGGCAGGGTCCCGAGCCAGCGCCAGATGAGATAGCGCCACATCAGGACCAGCATCACCGCGACCATTGCGGAACGGGCGCGCCAGCTATCCGCGCTCAGCCACGGCAGCACCATCCAGCCGATGCCGAGAACGATGAAGCCTGGGACCAGGCTCTCGAAAAGGAGGGCCATGGCCGTGGGCCTCAGCTGCCGAAGGTGACGCGGCCGGTGCGGCCGACATTGCAGCGGCCCGCTTTGGCAAGCTCCGGCAGCGCGACGGTCACGCGGTACGGTTCCTTCGCGAGCGCGGCCGGCTGGATCGCGAGGTTGGCCGGCGCGGTCGCGACGCCGGTCAAGCTGATGACCTTGCCCTGGTAGTCGGTGTTTTCACCGCGGAAACGGAACTTGGCGGTCTGGCCGACGAAGAGGTTGTTGTAGGCGGCTTCACCGACCGTCGCCGTGACGACGAGGCCCGAGCAGTCGAGCAGGCGCACGAGATCCTGGCCGATGACGACCGATTCACCCGGCGACGTCATCACTTCCCAGATGCTGCCGCTGGTCGGTGCGACGAGCGCTGCCGAGGAACGCTGCGCATGGCGCTCTCGCTCGGCCGTGAGTTCGCTCTTGAGGCTGGTGAGGCGGGTATTGCGGAGGGCGATGTCGGCCGAGATCTCGCTCATGCGAAGTGTAATGTCATCGGCGCGCTGCAGCGATTGCGGGCGATCGTTGTAGCTGTCGCCGACGAAAATGCCGCGATTGAGCGCGTTGAGTTCGACCTCGAGCGTGTTGAGGCGATGGCGGGCCGCTTCGAGCGTCTGATCGGCAACGGTGGCGTCGCGGCGCGCGCGTTCGAGATTGACCACTGTGCCGCTGCCGGAGTCCATCAGTGCCTGCGCGCGGGTGAGAGCCAGTTGTGCTTCCTCGTTGCGTGCGGTGGAAGCCGCGATGTCGCTACGGGTCTCGGCCATGCGCGAGGTCAGCTGCGCGACGCGGCCAGTGCGGAACGCTTCGGCGTGGACCGTGTGGTCCTGGTAGAGGGCCTGGAGCGCGTCGCGGCGGGCGGCGAGCGACTTGATCTCGCTGTCGAGCTCGGTCACCTGCTGGGTAAGGCTGTCGAGGCGAGCGCGCTCGGCACGCGGATTGAATATGGCGAGCACAGCGGTGCCGGCGGGCATCTCGGTGCCGACGGCGACCGTGTTGAGCCGCGCGATCTGGCCTTCGATCGGCGCGCGCAGCGTGATCAGGCGGGCGTTTATGATCGCCTCGGTGCTGGTCGTCAAAAGCAGCGTCTGCACCGGGATCCAACCCGCGAGGGCCACGACGACAACACCGGCGAGCGTCTTGAGGATGCGGCCGCGCTGCGCGTTGAGCATCGCGACGTACTTGTTCGGCGGGCGCCGCCGCAACGCATGGGCCGGCGTTGCTGGTGGTTGTGCGGCTGGTGCATCAGCTGCCGGAGCAGGCTGTTCCGGCGCGGGAGCCGTGGCTGGCGCGAACGCCTTGCCGAGCGCCGCGATGCGGCCAGCCGCATCGAGCTCGGCCAAATCCACCGGCTTGGAGGCGGTGCTATTGTTTTCGGGGACGCCTGCGGGCGCCGGCGTTCCGACGTCTTGCTCCCCGCCTGCGCTGACGTGGTGCGGTTCAGACCGCAAGCTTGACGAGCGGGTCATGTTCGCTGGTGTCCTGATAGGAGTCGGGGGGATTCATGAGCGCGTTTTGAGGCGCATTCGAAATCCGTGCATCGCAGAAAGCTAAAGGCGGAGTTTTGCTTTCGCGTTAACCGAGGTCAGTAACAGACGAAAATTCAGCCGTACGCGGTCATGGAATGCAACCATAAATAGAAAAAGAAATGGGAATATAATCACAGCTTGCAGAGAATTGATCCTGCACGGCATGATCAGTCCGAATGCGTATGCTGATCTACTCATCTGAAGTGTTGTAGTATTGCGATGGAAAACAACGAGCAATGGCATAATGCTGAGGATAAAATTTCAGTTCAGGAACAGTCGTCGACAGTGGTGTGGCCGACGGGCATCTGATTTGGACTTCGTCCAGTCATTTGTGCTCGGCCCGGCTATTTTTCTCAGGAATCAACTTACCGTTGTTTTGGGCTGAGTGATGGCCGGCGTCGGCAGTGAAGTTTCGACGCGGGCATTCTGAAACGACATTCTTTTCCAGTGTGGCAGCTGCGCGGGGTCGTCGGCGCGGTGTGATGCTGGCGCGTGTTGCTTGTCCGGGACGGACGGGCAGCATCCATAGCTCTATTCGAGGGGCAATTTCATGCCAAGTCAGCGGCCGCTTGAAGCGCCGACGAGGGCAGCATCTGAAGGTCGGATGAATCCGCTGCGCGCTTCGCCTCGGCTGTCCGGCCCATTTTCTGGTCCGCTTCACGAGCAAGTGCGCGAGCGTATCCTGGCTCGCATCGAGGCGGGTGCGTGGCGCGAAGGCGCGCCAATCCCTCCCGAGGTTCAGCTTTCGCGCGAGTTCGGCGTCAGTGTCGGTACGGTCCGCAAGGCGCTCGACCAGCTCGCGCGCGATCGGATTCTGATCCGCGAGCGCGGACGCGGCACGTTCGTGAAAGATGGTGCGCCGGGCCGGACGGGACTCGGCGTCCGCCTCTGCACGGACGATGGAATGCCGCTCGACGCCGTGATCACTCTCGCCGGAACGGAGTACGCGGTTGCGACTGCGGCCGAGGCTGCAGCGCTGCGGATGCTGAAGCCTGCGGCGATCGTCCCGCGCGCGCTCCGAATCCGCAGGGAGTGGCGCAAGGGCAGCAAGCTGCTGTGCCTCGAGACGATCACCGTGGATGCTGCGCGTTTCCCGAACCTTCAGTTCGAGATCGATCCGGCGGCCGAGGCCTTCTTCCAGACCTATGCGGAAAAGTACCATTCGGCGGTCGACAGGACACAATGGGCGATCAAGCCGCTGAGCCTGTCGGACCCGCGCGCGGCGCAGTTGCGTGCGAATTATCCCGGCGCGATCGTGATGCGCTCGCTGCGCACCGCCTTCGGCGTGCGCGACGTGCCACTCGAAATCTGCGAACAGCTGATGTTGCTCGATGGCGAGCTGGCGATCTGGTCCGGTCAGTAGGAGACTACATCGCTCGCTTGGCGACTTCCTTGCCGTCGCCTTCTTTCGCCGGACTCCCCTTGCGCATCTCCGATAGAACGGAAGCGAGTTCGCCGAATACGCCGGGGCATGGGGGATCGTCGGGAAGCTGGGTGAGAAAGCGGTAAAGGACCGGCGTCAGCAAGACAGCCTGGTCCAGCTCGAAATCAGCTTCGGCCTTGTAGGCGCCGACGGCGCGGAAATCCCGTGTTTCCTCGAAGCGCGCGACGATGCTGCGCAACCGCCGCACGAGTTCCGCTTCTTCGCGACTCCAGGCGAGCGGCGCCATACGCGAGATCGACGTCTGCAGGTTTATCGCGGGATAGCGGCCCTGGTCGGCGATCGCGCGATCGAGCACGATGTGGCCGTCGAGAATGCCGCGGACCGTATCAGCGACCGGTTCGTTGCTGTCCTCGCCATCGAGCAACACCGAGAAGATGCCGGTAATCGATCCCGAGCCCGGACGGCCGGGCCCGGCGCGCTCGAGCAGCCGCGGCAACTCGGCGAACACCGATGGTGCGTAGCCGCGTGCGACCGGCGGCTCGCCGGCTGCGAGCGATACTTCGCGGAGCGCGTGCGCGAAGCGGGTGATCGAGTCGACCACGAGGAGTACGTCGTCGCCGCGGTCGCGGAAATACTCCGCCACCGACATCGCCGTCTTCGCCGCGTTCTTGCGCATCATCGCGCCTTCCGAGCTCGACGCGACGACCGCGACTGACCGCGCGCTGTGCGGTTTGATGACGTCTTCGAGAAACTCGCGGACCTCGCGGCCGCGTTCGGCGACCAGGGCGACGACGATGGTGTGGAAGTGGTTGGTTCGTGCCAGCATCGAGACGAGTGTCGACTTGCCGACACCGGAGCCGGCGAAGATGCCAATGCGCTGGCCGGCGCAGATCGGCGTGAACAGGTCGATCGCCTTGACGCCGGTAACGATCGGCTTGCGAATGCGGTCGAGCGCCATCGGCGGGATCGGTTCGTGGTCGAGGGAGTACGCGGCAGGGCCATTGGCGAGCGGGCCGAGACTGTCGATCGGCTGCCCGAGCGCGTTGACGACACGGCCGAGCCAGCTCACGTCAGGGCGGATCTCGAGACTATCGCGCACCCACACGGGCGCGCCGAGTCCGAGCCGCGGTGACGTCGAGAAGAGCTTCACGTTGGCGCAATCCGGCTGGATGCCGATCACCTCGCCGAGCCAGCGCTCGCCGCCGCCCTCGACCTCGACAGGGGAGCCGAGCTCGACGCGACGTTCGAGGCCGCGCACGAGAACGTGGCTCGCCGCAACCTCGACGACGTGGCCACCGTGGCGCACGAGCGGCAGTTTACCGCCGTGGTTGCCGAGCACCTGCGCCAACCGTTCGAGCCGGTCGATGGGGGGCGACGGTGCGGCTTCGGGTGCTTCCGGGGCAGCTTCGGCGGTGCTCATCGCGCGTCCGATCATTCGTCAGCGTTGTCCGCCCCCGGCGTCTCGCAGGAGGAGTGACGGTCCGCGTTATCTGCCGCTGCCGAGCGCCTTGATGGCATCGCTCAATTTGCGATCTGACTGGTCCGTCGCCGCTGTCATCGCCTCGAAGGCACGCGTGACCGAGATCAGTCGCGTCATCTCGAGGACGGCGTTGACGTTGGCGTTCTCGACGAAGCCTTGCGCGATACCGTGCTTGACGAAATCGACCACCGGCTCGGCTGGCAGATCAGGGACGATCGCCGCGCCTTCGTGACGCACGAGCTTGGCGGCAGCGGGAATGTTGAAGAGGCCGATCCGGCCGACGGTCTGGCCGCTCTGCGAGATCGTGCCGTCGCGGCCGATCTGGATCGGACCGCGATTGGGGTTGAGCTGGATCGGTCCGCCGCCGGCATCCAGCACCTGCTGGCCGTTCATGTTCTCGAGGTCGCCGAGCGTCGAGATGCGCATGCGCCCATCGCGTGTGTAGACGGGGCCGTTGCCGCCATTGACGGCGAGATAAGCGTCGCCGTGGACCGCGATGTCGAGCGGATTGGTCGATTGCACGATCGGGCCGCTGTGACGCGAGAACGTGCCGTCTCCCGTGCCTGAATAGGCGACCGACGAGCGCGACGTTTGAGACAGCACCGTTTCAAACGTCACGTTCTCGGCACGAAAACCCGCGGTGGTGCTGTTGGCGACGTTGTTGGCGATCGTATCCAGGCGCCGCTGCAACGCAAGCTGACCCGAGAGTCCGACGTAGAGGCCTGCTTCCATGGATCACCACCTGTTCCGGACGCTCTGGATCTGCGTCAGCAGATCCTCGCCGATGGCCGCGTACGAGGCTTGAACGAGTTGCACGATGCCGGCGCCAGCCGACATGGTGGTCGGATTCTCGATTTCCCAGAGCGCGGTGAAGCGTTCGATGAACTTTTGAAGCTTCTCCGGCTCCTTGAGATCGGCGACGTCGAGCTTCTTCTGGATCATCGCGGCTTGGCGGTCGATGTCCATGGTCCCGGTGGCTTCTGGGATGCCGAGCGCGATCTGCGTGACTTTGAGCAGCGCGCGGTCTGCCATGAGGTGATACGGCGTGTCGATACTGGTCGCCTTGCGCTCGAAGTACAACGCAAGCCGTACACCCTCGTTGCTCCGGCCGGCGTCGAGCTCCAGGGTCTGGCGGACATAGCTGTCGACGGTGCCTTGCCGTGCGCGCTCGAAGATTGTCGCGGTCGTACCGTGGCGAGCGAAGTTGAAAGCCTCCACAAACTCACTGTAGCGCTTGTCGGTCAGCTTGTTGGCGAAGCTGTCATCGGTGTCGATACCTTCCTCGAGCACCTTGCGCATGAAGGCCTTGGCGTAGTCCATGTCCTGAAGGCCGTGTGCCTTCATGGCATATTTGAAGATGCGATCATTGTTCACGAAGTCATCGACGCTTTTGATGCTCGTGATATTGGCGAGAAAATATTCGGTCTCGCGCTCGACGGTAGGTTGAGCCGCCGTTCGCTTCAGCGCGGCGGTGAGGTCCGACGCGATAAGCCTGTATCCGACTGGCGTGCTGAACATGGCGTACCTTCCTCGCGAAGCATTCAGAACGCAGAAACGCACGCGGGACTTGCACGAAGCTGGCGAGAGATGCGTCGTGCGGCGATCCGGAGGCGGGAGCGTCTGAGCGGGCACGCGAATCGCCCGCTACAGCCTCGCGTAAGCCACTCACCACATCGTGCGTCGTCAGTCTGGACGAATTCGATGAGAGCTCAATGACCATCCCTATCGGCCTAGTTGTCACGCTCGCCTGCATGTTCGGCGGCTTCGCGGCGATGGGCGGCAAGATTTCCGTTATCTGGCAGCCGTGGGAGTACGTGATCATCCTTGGTGCCTCGATCGGCACGTTCATCGTGGCCAACCCGATGAAGACGATCAAGGATTGCGCGAAGGCTCTCAAGGAGGCCGCTGTCAACGCGGTGCCGAAGAAGGATGACTACCTGGTCATCATGACGTGCCTTTTCAGCCTCATCAGGGAGTTGAAATCGAAGTCGCGCGCGGAGGTCGAGAAGCATATCGACAGCCCGTCGGACTCCGCGATCTTTGCGGCCTATCCGAAGGTGCTCAACAATCCGACGATGTTGACGTTCATTTGCGACTACTTCCGTCTCATCCTGATGGGCAACGCCCGGACGCACGAGATCGAAGCGCTGATGGACGAGGAGATCGCGACGATGAAGCACGACGAGCTCAAGTGCTATCACTCGCTCGTCGCCATGTCGGAAGGTCTTCCTGCGCTCGGCATCGTCGCCGCGGTGCTCGGCGTCATCAAGGCGATGAGTGCGCTCGATCAGCCGCCGGAAGTGCTTGGCAACTACATCGGCGCTGCGCTCGTCGGCACCTTCGCGGGCATCTTCTTCTCCTACGCGGTCGTTACGCCGATCGCGACGCAGGTCAAGATCGTCCGCGAAAAGCGGATGCGCCAGTACATCGTGATCAAGCAGACGCTGCTGGCGCTGATGAACGGCGCCATGCCGCAGATCGCGGTGGAGCACGGGCGTAAGGCGATTTCCGCGGCTGATCGGCCGTCGGTCGATGAGCTCGAGCAGGCGACGCTGGCGGCGGGAAGTCCCGGTGGAAATGCGGAAAAGAAGGCCGCCTGATCGGGCGGTGACAGAAGGTGCACGCGCATGAACAGCAGTGAGGACGATGTGTCTGTGGGCTACGGTGAGCGCCAGCAAGGTGACTGGAGGTCGGACCTCGCGCACGTCTCGGCTGTTGGGGAGCGGGCGCCTCTGACGCCTGAGAGCTGGAGCGCGCGCGGGCATGATGCGGTGATGCGCATTCCGGTTTCGGTTCGCTTCGTGCTCGGTGCCGCGCGCATGCCGGTTGCCAAGTTGATGAGTTTGACGCGTGGCTCGATCATTCCGCTCGAGCGCAAGGTTGGCGATCTGATCGACATCGTCGTCAACGATCAAGTCGTTGCGAGGGGGGAAATCGTGGCGCTGGACGAGCAGGCGACGCGGTTCGGAATTTCCGTGCGTGAAGTGGCCCAGAATACCACCGAATAGCTGATTGCCGGTTTCCCGTTGACGGACCAAGGGCTGAGAGACCTCTACGTCTCTTGTTGGACTTCGGGTTGCGCGCGCGATGGCAGAACAGCCAGACAAGGAATCGAAAACCGAGGAGGCGACGCCCCACAAGATCGAGGAATCGATCAAGAAGGGGAATACGCCGGTCTCGCGCGAGGTCGCTCAGTTTGCGTCGCTGATCGCGATTGCAACCGCGGTGCCGATCGTCGTTCATACTTTCAATGCCAGTCTGCTCATGACGCTCGTGGCATTCATCGAGCGGCCGTATGATTTTCGCCTTCAGGCCGGAGAGGATGCGCTGTCGCTCGGGATGTCCGTCGCATCGGCGGCTGGAGCCGTGGTTCTGCCGGCGCTCGCGGTTCTGATGGCATTCGGTATTCTGGTGTCGATGCTTCAAAATCCGTTGCGGATCGTCGGGCATCGCATCAAGCCTGAGATGTCGCGCATCTCGTTTCAGAAGGGACTGACCCGGATATTCGGCGCGCAAGGGCGCGTCGAGTTCATCAAGGCGTTGCTGAAGCTCAGTGTGCTCTCGGCGTGCGCTGTAGCGTTCCTGCTGAACTATACCAACGATCTCGTGAACGCGATCCTGCTCGAGCCGGCGGCCCTTCCGGCCGCGCTGGCGCGCCAGCTCCTCCAGGTTTTGCTGATCATCGGCGTCAGTCTTGCAGCCATCGTGGCCGCGGACATCGTGTGGAGCCGCATCAAATGGCGGATGGACCTGCGCATGTCCAAGCAGGAGATCAAGGACGAGCACAAGCAGGCCGAGGGCGATCCGCTGATGCGTGCCCGCCGTCTCTCGCTCGCCCGCGATCGTTCAAGGCGGCGGATGCTGGCATCCGTGCCCAAGGCGACCGTGGTGATCGCCAATCCGACCCACTACGCGGTGGCGTTGCGTTATGTGCGCGGCGATCAGGCGGCGCCGGTCGTCGTCGCGAAGGGCATGGACAACATCGCCCTCAAGATCCGCGAGATTGCCGAGCAGCACGATATCCCTGTCATCGAGGACAAGGCGCTGGCGCGCAGTCTCTATGCGGCGGTTGCTCTTGATCGCCCGATCCCGCCCGACTTCTACAAGGCGATCGCCGAAATCATCCTGTTCCTCATGTCGCGCTCCGGATCCGGGCCGGCTGTTCAACTGCCTCGAGGTACGTAATGTTGCCCCAGTTCACCGAGCTCACGCCGCACCTCGAGGCCATTCTCGCCGCGAACATCGCGGACCTCACCACCGAGTTCAGGAATTATGATGCTGCGGATCTGATTGCGTTGATCCGGCTCGACCGGATGGCGAGCCTGCGCAGCCTGCTCGACGGCGAATGCGACATGATCTTCAACCCCGGCACTATGCTCTTCACGGGGCACGCGGAGGTCATGGCGGGCTGGACCGGCCCGCCGTCGATCCGCCTTGCGATGATGTTCCGCCACCTCGGCGTCGAACTCTACTACCGGCTGACGCTGCAGGCCGACGATGCGGAGGTCGAGATCGATCTCATCCGGTTCGAGCCACCCGAGTCGAGTTCATCGGCCCGCCGCGTGAAGCTGGAGCGAGCCTTGCGTGCATCGAGGGTCGAGCGCAGCTACGGGCGGTCCTCCAGCTTCAGGCAAGAGATGTAGGCTATCTGACATCTGAAGCTGAAGGATTTGATGATGCAGGACCTTGCCCTCTTTGCCATTGCCAGCGACCGCAATCGCTGGCTGGCAACGCGGAGCGCCGCGGTTGCCGACAATATCGCCAACGCAGATACGCCGGGGTTCAAGGCGCGCGATGTGCCTTCGTTCGAGGCGACCATGGCGTCCAGCACTGTCGGTGTGTCGCGAACCAATGCGATGCATCTGGCGCCGGCGCAGTTCGGTGCGCGCGCCTACGACCTCGTGGCGCGGCCAAGCGATGTGCCGAAGCATTCGGGCAATACGGTGAGCCTCGAGGCCGAGTTGGCAACGCTCGGCGAAGTGCGTTCCCAGCATTCGGCGGTTGCGGGCGTTGTCGCGGCTTTTCATCGGATGCTGCTGTCGAGCAGCAAGGGGTAGCGCATGGCTGATGATCTCAAGGCCGCGCTGATTGCTTCGACCTCGGGTTTGCGGGCTCAGTCGACGCGTATTCGCATCGTCTCGGAGAACCTGGCCAACGCAAGCGCGACGGCGACAGTGGCGGGCGGTGATCCCTATGCCCGCAAGACGGTCAGTTTTTCGCAGGAGCTCGACCGGGCGACGGGTGTGCATCTCGTGCGGGCGGGTGCGGTCGGCACCGATAAGACGCCGTTTCCCGCTCAGCACAATCCCGGGCATCCGGCGGCGGACGCTTCCGGGTACGTCAAGCTCTCGAACGTCAACCCTCTGGTCGAGCTCTCCGACATGCGCGAGGCGCACCGTTCCTACGAGGCGAACCTCCAGGTGGTGCGGCAGGCGCGCGAGATGGTCGGTGACCTTATCGACCTGCTGAAAGGTAGATGATGCTGGATTCGATCTCAGGCGTTGGTTTGAAGGCTTTGGCGACGCCGTCTGTCGGCGGCGCGGCGGGTGTGGCGGCGCCCGCGTCGGCGCGCGGCGCTGGCGGCATCGATGGCAGTGGCGATTTCGCCAGCATTCTCGGCAACGCAATCACCGAGTTCAGCAACACGCTGAAGCAGGCCGAGGCTGTGTCGATCGGTGGCGTCAAGGGAACGGCATCGCTGCAGGACGTGGTCGAGCATGTGATGTCGGCCGAGCAGAGCCTGCAGGCAGTCATTGCCGTGCGCGACAAGGTTGTGATGGCGTATCAGGAAGTCAGCCGGATGGCGATCTGAGAGATCGAGGACTCATAAAATGCGCTCACTATCCATCGCGGCTACCGGCATGTCGGCCCAGGCGCTCAACGTCGAGGTCATCGCGCACAACGTTGCGAACATCAACACCACCAGCTTCAAGCGGTCGCGGGCCGAATTCGTCGATCTGCTCTACCAGACGGAACTCGCGGCCGGCACGCCAGCGGCGGGCGGTGCGGAGCTCGTGCCGGAAGGCGCGCGCGTCGGGCTTGGTGTGCGCGCCGCTGCGATCCGCAATCTTCATCAGCAGGGCGCGCTGACGCAGACCGGGAATACTTTCGATCTCGCGATGATGGGCCGCGGCTTTTTTCGTGTGATCGGGCCGGATGGCGAGACGCTGTACACGCGCGCCGCCGCGTTCAACAAAGATCAGAACGGCCGGATCGTCACCGCTGAGGGATATCGCGTGCAGCCCGAGATGA
>CAZKZT010000056.1:0-14042 GCA_964557265.1 uncultured Hyphomicrobium sp. | reverse complement strand
AGCCCGAAGTTGGCGTCTTCGGATGATTGCGTCGATCATAGGTCAGCGACGTGCCAACCGAGGACGTCCAGTATTCAGCGCTGTCCCCACCGTCAAGCAGGTCTCGAATGGCGCGTGATGCGAAGCGACCGTTGGCGAAGTTGAGATCAACATTCGAGATCTCATCATAGCTCAGCGTGTAGTTGTTGTTGAGCCAGAGGTACTCGCTCAACGGCATGCCCAGCCGCAAGGTGCCACCAGCGCGCGTGTGATCGTACGGCTGGTAATCGGCGCGCTGCGTGATGCGATAGAAAAGATCGAAGCCAGCCGACAGATTGCGATCGAGGAAGCGCGGCTCGGTAAAGCTCAAATCGACCTGCATACGCTCCAGCGAACCGCCGAGCTTCAGGCGCAGGAACTGCCCTTTGCCCATGAAGTTGCGTTCGGTGAAGCCGATGTCGCCGATGACGCCTTCCTGGCTCGAGTAACCGGCGCCGAACGAGACTTCACCTGTCGGCTGCTCGGTCACGGCCACGTCGAGGACCACGCGGTCTTCCGCAGAGCCAGGACGACGCTTGATGTCGACGGCTTTGAACAGGCCGAGGTTCTGCAGACGCTTCTTGGCCGTATCAACCAACAGCGGATTGTAGGCGTCACCTTCGGCGAGACGGAACTCGCGGCGGATGACGTAGTCGCGTGTGCGCAGATTGCCGAGGACGTTGATCCGTTCGACGTAGATCCGCGGGCCTTCGTCGACCACGTAGGTCAGCTTGATGACGCGATTGGCGGGATCGCGATCGGCGCGCGGACGAACGCGGCCAAAGGTGAACCCAGTCTCGGTCAGAGCCAGCGTCACCGCCTCGACCGACTTGTCGATCTCGGCAGCGTTGAAGGTCTGCCCCGTGTGCGTGATGATCTTGCGCTTCAGCGCAGCGATATCGACGCCCGGAATTTTGCTTTCGATCTCGACCTCGCCGAAGACGTAGGGCTCGCCCTCTTCGACGACGAAGGTGATGAAGAAGCCCGATCCGTCACGGTCGAGATGCACGTCGGCAGCAACGACGCGCACGTCCGCGTGGCCATTCTTCAGATAGTACTGGCGCAACATCTCGCGATCGAGATTGAGGCGATCGGGGTCGTAGAAGGCCGTCCCCTTGATGAAATCGAACCAGCCCTCCTGCGTCGTTGTCACGATATCGCGCAGCTGCGAATCGGAGAACGCGCGGTTGCCGACGAACTGGATGCTCTTGACCTTGGTCGCACCGCCCTCGTTGATCTCGAATACGAGGTTCACGCGGCCGTGGTCGAGCTCGATGATCTTCGGCTCGACGCTCGCGGCAAAGCGCCCCTGGCGACGATAAACGTCGAGGATGCGCTGAACGTCCGCCTGAACCTTGGCGCGCGTATAGACCGAGCGCGGCTTGAGCTGGACTTCGGCTTCCAGCGCCGACTTCTCGACCTGCTTGTTACCCTCGAAGGCAACCTGACTGATCACGGGGTTCTCGACCACCGTGACCACGACCGTCGCGCCGCTGCGCTCGATGCGAACATCGGAGAACAGACCAGTCGCGAACAGCGCTGTGATCGACTGATTGACGCGGGACTCGCTGTAGGCGTCGCCCACTGAAATCCGCATGTAGGACCTGACGGTCTCCGGCTCCACCCGCCGGTTACCGACGACCTGGATCTCGCGGACGCGAACATCCTGAGCCATTGCTGCGGGGCTCGCGAGGAGGCTTACGCCTCCTGCGACTGACACCGCGAGGGGCATCCAGAGCGCCAGAGACAGCGCAACTGAAGATCCCCCAATCCCCAACTTCCGAAACAGCGGCATTCTTGAGGTCTGCCTTTTCTTGCCGGTCCCCCATTGGCGGCGCAGTAGTCGGCTTTAGTCCTGCGCCTTTCCGAGTGCGTGAACACCACGTTGGTCGGCCCACCACCGACACGATCGACGCGCCTCAGATCTTTGCCCAGGACTACGCCGACACTCGACTGAACTTTATTAACGATTCACCTCTCGACATGGAAGTGGCAAGAAAGCAGCACCGGCCCATAATCGGCCCTACAAGCCGATCCATTTCATGACGACTCCGCGGTCGTTAAAGGTTGCGAAAATCATCAGCATCAGGACAAGGCTCAATCCGATGCGGAAACCGATCTCTTGTGTCCGCTCGCTCAACGGCTTACGGCGAATCGCCTCGATCAGGTAGAACATCAAGTGACCACCGTCCAGAAGCGGAATCGGAAACAGGTTCAGGAGGCCGATACTGACCGAAAGAATGGCGGTCAGATTGAGCAGTGGCGTGAACCCGCTGGCAGCAACCTGACCGGACACGTCAGCGATGCGGAATACACCACCGACCTGGTCAGGTGATTCCTTCCCGAGCACGACGTCCCTCAGATAGCCGAGCGTCCGTGCAACGATGAAATAGGTCTCCTGGCCTCCGCGCCAAACTGCCTCGCCGACGCCCAGCCGCCGATACTCGGTTTCGAAACCGCCGCCGCGAACCCCAATGACGCCGACCCGCGTTGTCGTGCCGTTCTCGGCTGTCCGGTCGCGCCCGGCCGGCGTGACGGCCAGCGTGACGCGCTTTCCATCCCGGTCGACTTCGAACCGGAGCGCCTGATCCGCGCCGCTCGAAACGATCTGCTGCATCGTCTGAAAGTTGTTCACCGGCGTACCGTTGATCGCGACGATCACGTCACCAGCCTTCATCCCCGCATGAGCAGCCGGCTGATCCGCCACGACTTCTACGATCCGAGGCGGCAGTACACGACGAATACCGAGATCGCCGATCCTGATGCTCCCGCCATAGCCGTCGGGCTGGTCCCGGCGGTCCGGCGCAGCGTTCAGCGTAACCCGGGTCCCCCCGCGCTCAACCTCGAAGGCGAGCATGTTCTCGGCGTTGGTCGAGACGATCCGCTGCATGTCCTGAAGGCTGCCGATCGCACGGCCGTCAATGGCGACGACGACGTCACCCGGCTTGAAGCCGGCCTTTTCGGCAGGGCCACCGGCCACCACCTCGTCGATCTTCGGCGACGTGAATGGCGCCCCGACGATGGTGTAGATGCCGGCAAAAACAACGATAGCGAGCAAGAAGTTAGCGATCGGGCCTGCGGCGACGATGGCGGCGCGCTGCCCGATTGTCTTGGATTGGAACGCTCCCTGCCGCTCTTCATCGCTCATGCGGTTCAAGGCATCCCGCGACGGGACGCTCGCGCCGTTCTCGTCATCCACGAACTTGACGTAACCGCCGAGCGGAATCCAGGCGAGCCGCCAGCGCGTTCCGTGACGATCATTGAAGCCCCAGATCTCCCGGCCGAAACCGATCGAGAAGGCCTGCACCTTCACGCCGCACCACCGCGCGACCAGGAAGTGCCCCATCTCGTGGATGAAGACAACAACAGTCAAAACGAAGAGAAACGGCAGAAGAACGGACAGAAAATTCCACAGCGTGCCCAAGAATTCACTCCCACTACTTTGTCCGGCGCCGCTCCCGCCGAGGGGAGGGTACCCGGATGCTCTGTCGGGTTGTACTTGCCGCCCGCACGGGATTCACGGTTGGCTAACTATACCGGTGAAGCAATCCACGTGCCAGCGCGCGGCCTTCGCTATCCGCGTCGATGACGTCATCGAGAGAGGAGGGCTCGCTGAGCTGCCCCTGCCGCTCGGCCTGCTCCAGTGCGGCCCCGGCCAACTCCGCGATCGCGGGGAAGGGAATCTGCCGCGCGAGGAATGCTTCGACCGCCACCTCGTTGGCCGCATTGAGGACCGCACCAGCCGTCCCGCCGATTTCGAGCGTGCGGCGAGCGAGCGCGAGCGCGGGAAAACGCGCTTCATCGGGCGCCTCGAAGGTCAGCGCCCCCAGCTGGATCAGATTGAGCCGCGGCGTCGGCGCGGACATGCGGGCCGGCCATGCGAGACTGAGCGCAATCGGGGTGCGCATGTCGGGATTGGCCATCTGCGCCAGCACCGAGCCGTCCGCGAACTCCACGAGGCAGTGCACGATCGACTGCGGATGCACAACCACCGCAAGCTGGTCGGCCTGCACTGGGAACAAGTGATAGGCCTCGATCAGCTCGAGGCACTTGTTCATGAGTGTCGCGGAGTCGACGGTGATCTTGCGGCCCATCGACCAGTTGGGATGCCGCGCCGCCTGCTCAGGCGTTGCGACCGCGATTTGCTCCGTGGTCCAGGTGCGAAACGGCCCGCCGGACGCGGTAATCACGATTCGCTCGATGTCTTTGGGATCATAGGTGCCAATCGACTGAAGCACCGCCGAGTGCTCGGAATCGACCGGAACCAGCTCAGCCCCTGAACGCGCAAGCGCCAACATGAAAACGGAGCCGGCAGAGACCAGACACTCCTTGTTGGCAAGCGCCACGCGCCGCGCCGCACCCGCAGCCGCGAAGGTTGGCCGCAGTCCAGCTGCCCCCACGATCGCGGCCATCACACAATCGACCGGCCGTGTCGCCGCCTCGACCAGCGCATTCGCCCCCGCCGCGGCCTCGATGCCGCTGCCGCTGAGCCGCGATCGCAACTCGGGAAGCCCGGCCTCGTCACCGATGACAGCGATCCGCGCGCGATGCTTCAGCGCCAGATCCGCCAGCGCCGCCACATTCGTCTGCGCGGTCAGCACTTCGACTTCGAAGGCATCGGAATGGCGCCCGATGAGATCAAGTGTGCTCGTACCCACCGATCCCGTTGCGCCGAGCACGCTGAGCCGGCGCCGGCCTGACGGCACGGCGAGATCCGGGCCGGTCGTCAAGGCGACCGCCGACGCTTCACCGTTGTCATCCGCTGTTTTCAGCATTGCGCTCAATTCAGTCCGAGCAGGGCGCGGGCGGGCGCCTGGATGTTGACGATCATGGCGAACACCGTCGCAGCAAGAACGGCGGCCGAGAGACCGTCGATCCGGTCCATGAACCCACCATGACCTGGAATGAGTGCGCTTGCATCCTTCACGTCGAAAGTCCGCTTCAGGGCCGATTCGACGAGATCGCCTGCCTGCCCGACGAGACCGAGCACCATTCCGCCGAACGCCAGCCGTCCGACGTGCAGATCGTTCGCCATCGCAAAGATGATGCCGAGGAGACCGGCCGCAGCGATCGCACCGAGAAGTCCGCTCCACGTCTTGTTCGGAGACACGCGCGGCATCAACTTCGGACCACCGATCAGGCGCCCGGCGAAATAAGCGCCGGTGTCCGCGGCCCACACGGCCAGCATCAGGAAAAGCACCGCCAGCAGACCGGCCGTATCGGCGCCGCGCAACCACACCAGCGCCAGCGCCGGCAACCCCGCGTACAGCGCGCCGAGCGCCGCCATGTGCCCCCGCTCACCGAAAGCGAGGAATGTCGAGATGATCGCCGCGACCAGCACCGCAATGAGGCCGAGGCCGGCAAGACCGCGTGCGGCGAGCAGAACCGCCGTGATGATCGCCACCGCCTGGATGACCATAATGGCATCGATGTCGGCGCTGCGAACGATGCGGCCCCACTCCCAGGCCACGACGACGCCGATGATCGCAACGAGAATTGCAAACGGAAGACTACCCGCCCACAACGCGACGAGCACGATCGCAGCCAGCACCGCCGCCGACGCGATGCGCACGCCGAGATCCCGCATGGATGATGCGGCCTTGGGCGTATCGCCTTCGGTCACGCCGAATTCCTCGTCAACCGTCGTGCCTCGACCATGGCCTGACTGCAACTCATGATCCAAGTACCTCCTGCGGGAGCCCGCCGAAGCGCCGATCCCGAGATTGGAAGATGGCAACGGCTTGCTGGAGCTGATCGCGCCCGAAGTCGGGCCACTTGACGTCCATGAAGATCAGCTCCGCATATGCCGCCTGCCACAGCAGGAAGTTCGACAGCCGCTGCTCCCCGCTGGTTCGGATCACCAGGTCGGGATCGGGGACGCCATGCGTGTCCAGTTCCGCCGCCAGCATGGTCTCGGTAACCGCGCTGGCCTCGAGTTCGCCACGCTGCACGCGTTCTGCCAACCGCCGTGCGGCATTTGCGATCTCCGACCTCGCACCATAGTTGAAAGCGATGACCAGCGTCAGCGCCTGATTGTCTCGGGTTCGCGCGCGCGCCTCGTCGATCAGCGCCAACAGCTCCGGATCGACGCGCCCGCGCTCGCCGATCACCCGGATGGCCACGCCCGCCTTGTGCAGATCGTCGAGATCACGGCGGATGAACCGCTTCAACAGGCCCATCAGATCGCTGATTTCACTCGCCGGACGCGCCCAATTCTCGGACGAGAAGCTGAACAGCGTCAGATACGGGATCTTGAGCTCGATCGCGGCGCGCACCGTACGCCGAACAGCTTCGACACCCATGCGGTGGCCCAACCGGCGCGGCAGCCCGCGTCCGTGTGCCCAGCGCCCGTTGCCATCCATGATGATCGCAACATGCCGCGGCACGGCAGGAACGCTACCTATAATACCAAGCTGTTGGCTGCGCTGGCTCACTCGCGATACGGCGCCCCCGTTCCAAATCGCCATCGCCCCCTCGCGACGCGTTCCCGCCGCCCAACAGACGCGGGGAAAACATAAGTACGCCAGCAATATAAACCGACGGCGCTCATCGGGAAATACAAACGACGAGAGACGATCCGTGTCCGCGTCACTGGCTTACGGCCCGTCTCTCTGAACCTGATCCAAAGCTTAGGCGGCCCGTGCGGCGCATTCAAGACCACACGCCGCCGTCCGCATACGCCTGCACCTCGCCGAATCCGATACACGGCAGGCCCGCCTGCTAAACTTGTTTGATCTCACCTTCCTTGTGCACCAGCATCTGATCGACCTCTTTGATCAGCTTGTCGGTCAACTCTTGCACTTTGGTCGAGTTTTTGCGCTGCTCGTCCTCGCTGATCACATGATCCTTCTCGAGCTTCTTGAGGAGGTCCATGCCGTCGCGACGCACGTTGCGCACACCAACCCGGCCGTGTTCCGCGTATTTGTGCGCGAGCTTGACCAGTTCCTGGCGCCGCTCGGCGTTCGGCGCCGGGATCGGCAGCCGCAGCGTCGTGCCGTCGATCACCGGATTGAGCCCGAGATTGGCCTCACGAATCCCTTTGTCGACGGCGCCGACCTGGCTTTTATCCCAGACCTGCACGGAGATCGTCCGGGCATCCGACACGGAGACGGTCGCCACCTGATTGAGCGGCATCCGGGCCCCGTAGACGGACACGGTGACGGGGTCGAGCAGGTTCACCGACGCGCGGCCCGTGCGGAGACCGCCGAACTCCCGCTTGAGAGTCTCGATGACGCCACGCATGCGGCGCTCGAGGTCGTTGATATCGAAATTTGCGGCTGCCATTGTTTCAGTCTCCAAGACTGCTGCGTCACCAGCGAAACACTGCCCCACCCGGGTGCAGGCGCTCGTCTCAGGGCGACGCGGTGACGAGCGTGGAACGGGCTTCTCCGCGGAGAAGCTTGAGAATATTACCATTCTCCTCGATCGAGAACACAACTACCGGAAGATCGTTATCGCGAGCAAGCGCGATCGCCGCGCCGTCCATGACCTTGAGATTGCGCGCCAGCACCTCATCGTAGGAGAGGCGGTCGTACCGTGTCGCGGCGGGATCCTTTTTCGGGTCCGCGGTGTAGACGCCATCGACCTGCGTCGCCTTGGCCAGAACCTCGCATTCGGTTTCGATCGCGCGCAGCGCCGCCGTCGTATCCGTGGTGAAGAACGGATTGCCGGTGCCGGCGGCAAAGATCACCACCCGGCCCTCGCCCAGATGATGCAGCGCCTTGCTACGCACATAGGACTCACACACCGTCGGCATCGGGATCGCCGACATCACCCGCGACGGCACGTTCGCCTGCTCGAGCGCATTCTGGAACGCAAGCGCGTTCATCACGGTCGCGAGCATACCCATATAGTCCGCCGCGGCCCGGTCCATCCCTTTCGCCGCGCCCGCGAGACCGCGGAAGATATTCCCACCGCCGATCACCACCGCAACCTCGACGCCGAGGTCCACCGCTTGCTTAATGTCCGCGGCAAGGCTCTGACAGACGCCGACATCGATGCCATAGGCGCCTTTTCCCATCAGCGCCTCACCCGACAGCTTGAGGAGGATGCGCTTGTAGCGCAGCCCGGGTCCCGTTCCGCTCACACCGTCCTCCTCTGTCCGCCATTCATCCGCATCGAATGCCGCCACCGGGCGCGATCGTCAAGCGCGGTGACGGCGCAGGCCAAATCTCACGCCGGTTCGAGATCGCGCTTGGCCATCATCGCCTTGTATGCGGGACGCGACTGCACCTTGGCGAGCCACGCCTTGACGTGCGGCACGGCCTCGAACAGTTCCGGCGCCGCCTGGGCATAGCGGATGCACTCCGCGAGGTTGATATCGGCCACGGTGAAGCGACCGCCGACCACGTAGCCCGTCTCCGCGAGCGCGGCATCGAGCACCCGGAACGGCGCCCGCAGCGCTTCGACGGCTGCGTCGGCGATCTTGGGGTCGCGCTCGGCGGCAGGCTTGGACACCCGGTGATACAGGACAAGGATCGAATGCGGCTCGATCTCAGTCAGCGCCCACGCCGTCCAGGTCGTCATCTGGCCGTCCTCGGCCAGCGAGGCAGGCGCGAGCGGACCGCCATGCTTCTTCGCGAGATACAGGTTGATACCGAGCGACTCGTGCAGGATCAGCCCGTCATCGTCGATCGACGGGATATGGCCGTTGGGGTTGATTTCGAGGAACTCGGGCGACTTGGTGTTGAGCGGCGCGTCAGACGCGTCGGGATCCGGCAGCCGGTAGGCCTGCATCACCGGCACCAGCTCGAACGGCACGCCGAGTTCGTTGCAGAGCCATATGTTGCGGGTCGCGCGCGAGCGGTACAAACCGTAAATCTTGAGCATGGGGAACCCTCGACAAGAGAATGACCCCGCGCTTTTCGCACGTCCAGCAACGACGGTGAAGCGCCGAACCGCGCTTCACCGGAATACCGTTCCCTATTCCGCCGCGATACGCGCCGGCTTGGGATCACGCAGCATGGCAAGCAGCGCGGCTTCCTTGCGCTTGGCCTTTTCGTAGTTGCCGAGCTTGACGTGGCCATAGCCGCGGACTTCCTCCGGCAACCGCGCCAGAGCCAGCGCCGTGGCGTGCGTATCCTTCGCCAGCCGCCGCTCGATCTCGCCGATGATAGCCTCGTAATCGAGGATCATCTGGCGCTCGAGTTTCCGCTCGGCCGTCATACCGAACAGATCCCAGCGCGTGCCGCGCAGCTTCTTGGCCTTGGCAAGGAAGCGGAAAACGGGAAACATCCACGCACCCAGGCTGATCTTGCGCGGGTGCCCCGTCGTCTTGTCGTTGAAGAACCAGGCGAACGCCGGCGGCGCGAGATGGAACTCGAACTTGTGCTCGCCGTCGAAGGCGTCCTTGATCGCCTGCTCGAAACGGCCGTCGGTGTAGAGCCGCGCGACCTCGTATTCGTCCTTGTAGGCGAGGAGCTTATAGTAGCCCGTCGCCACCGCCTCGGCGAGACCGGACTGCCCCGGCGTTTTCTCGGCCTCGATCTTGCGGATCCGTTCGACCATGTCGCTGAAGCGCTTCGCCAGCGCCTCATCCTGATAGTCGGTGAGGAACTTGACGCGCGTCGCCGTGATGTCGGCGAGCGTTGGCGCAACCTTCGCCTCGCGCGGCTTCACGATCCGCTCGATCGCCTTCATGTCGTGCGCGGCAAGGCGGCCGAAACGGAATGCCGACCGGTTCATCTCGATCGCCGCACCGTTGAGCTCGATCGCCTGCTCGATCGCCGCCGCGGACACCGGCACCTTGCCGAGCTGGTAGGCGTAGCCCAGCATGAACATGTTCGACGCGATCGAGTCCGCGAACAGCTTCACGGCGAGATCGTTGGCATCGAGCGTGACCAGCGCGCCCTTGCGTACCCGTTCCTCGATCGAACGCAACAGCGCCGCGCCCGGCACCTTGAGATCGGGCGTGCGCGTGAAGTCCGCGACCGGCATCTCGTGCGTCGAGACGATCACCGCGGTGTGGTCCGGCCTGACCGTCTCCAGCACCTTGTTCGAACCCGTCACCACGAGATCGCAACCAATGACGAGATCACTTGCGGCCGTGCCGATGCGGATCGCGTGGATGTCATCGGCGTTCTTCGCCACGCGGATATGACACGCGACCGCGCCACCCTTCTGCGCGAGGCCGGTCATGTCGATGGAGCCGAAGCCCTTGTTGTCGAGATGCGCGGCCTGCCCAAGGACCGCCGAGATCGTCACGACGCCGGTGCCACCGACGCCGGTGACGATGATCGTATAGGGCTTGTCGAGATCCGGCTGGGCGGGCTCAGGCAAGCTCGCCAGCATCGTCGTGAGGCCGCCGTCACCCGCCGCGCCCTTCGGCTTGCGTGGCACGGCGCCATGTACCGTCACGAAGCTCGGACAGAAGCCGTTGACGCAGGAAAAGTCCTTGTTGCAGGTCGACTGATCGATCGCGCGCTTCGTACCGAGCTCGGTTTCGAGCGGCACGATCGCAACGCAGTTCGACTTGACGCCACAGTCACCGCAGCCTTCACAGACCGCCGGATTGATGAAGGCGCGCTTGACCGGATCAGGGAACGTGCCGCGCTTGCGCCGCCGGCGCTTCTCGGCCGCACAGGTCTGGTCGTAGATCAGCGCCGTGACGCCGTCGATCTCGGCCAGTTCCTTCTGGACCTTCATCAGGTCGCGGCGGTGATAGACGGGCGTGCCCGCAGGCAGGAAGCCGGACGGATACTTGTGCGTCTCGTCAGTGACGACGACGAGCTTCTTCACGCCCTCGGCAAGGACCTGCGCCGCAATGCGGCCGACCGTCGTGCCGGTTTCGAGCGACTGTCCGCCGGTCATCGCGACCGCGTCGTTGTAGAGGATCTTGTAGGTGATGTTGGTGTCCGTCGCGACCGCCGCGCGGATCGCAAGACTGCCGGAATGGAGATACGTGCCGTCGCCGAGATTCTGAAAGACGTGCTTGCGTTTCGAGAACGGCGCTTCGCCGACCCAATTCACACCCTCGCCACCCATATGGGTGAAGCCCTCGGTCTTGCGGTCCATCCACTGCGCCATGTAGTGGCAGCCGATGCCCGCATAGGCGCGCGAGCCTTCAGGCACGACGGTGGACGAGTTGTGCGGGCAGCCGGGGCAGAAGTAGGGGATGCGCGTCGCGGCCTCGCCACCGACCGCCTTGTTGCCCTTGACCTTCTTCAAGCCGTCAACGGCGACCTGCATGCCTTCATCGAAGCAGCCCATGCGGATCATGCGCTCGCCGATCGCCAGCGCGATATCGGTTGGCTCCAGCGCACCCTTGGCCTGGAACAGCCACTGCTCGTTCTCGTCCTTCTTGCCAAGCACGCGCGGACGGTTCGGCAGGTCGTAGAGCTGTTCCTTGACCTGCGTCTCGATCAGCGACCGCTTCTCCTCGACCACGATGATGAGATCCAGGCCTTCGGCGAACTTCTTTACGCCCTCCTGCTCGAGCGGCCACGGCATCCCGACCTTGTAGAGGCGCAAGCCGAGCTGGTTCGCCTTCACCTCGTCGATGCCGAGCTCCTCCATCGCCGCGCGGACGTCGAGGTAGCTCTTGCCCGTGCTGATGACGCCGATCTTGGGATTGGCGCCGCCGCTGGTGACGATGCGGTCGATCCTGTTGGCACGGGCGAAGGCGAGAATGGCCGCCTTCTTGTAGTCGTGGAGCCGCGCTTCCTTGTCGAGTGCCTGATCGCCGACGCGGATATTCAGCCCGCCCGGCGGCATGACGAAATCTTCCGGGATCTTGATCTGGACGCGGTCGACGCGACCATCGACCGTCGCCGTCGACTCGATGTTGTCCTTGACGCATTTCATCCCGACCCAGACGCCGGCGAAACGCGACAATCCGATGCCGATGAGGCCGTAGTCGAGAATCTCCTGCACGCCGGCCGGATTGAGCACCGGGATCATCGCATCGACCATCGCGAATTCGGACTGATGCGCCGAGGTCGAGCTCTCGCAAGTGTGGTCGTCGCCAAGCAGCGCGAGCACGCCGCCATGCTTGGACGTGCCCGCATGGTTGGCGTGGCGGAACACGTCGCCCGTGCGATCGACACCGGGGCCCTTGCCGTACCAGATGCCGAACACGCCGTCGTACTTGCCCTCGCCGCGCATCTCAGCCTGCTGGGCACCCCAGATGGCCGTCGCCGCAATGTCCTCGTTGAGGCCCGGATTGAAGACGATGTTGCTCTTCGCCAGCAGCGGCCGCACGCGTAGCATGGCCCCTTCGAGCCCCGCGATCGGCGAGCCGCGGTAACCACTGACATACCCGCCGGTATTGAGCCCGGCCTGCTTGTCGCGTGCGTGCTGCATCAGCACGAGGCGGACGATCGCCTGCGCGCCGGTCAGCAGCTGATGGGTTTCGGTGAGATCGAATTTGTCGTTGAGACTCGGGCTGCTCTTGACCATTGAGATCGTCTCCCGGGCAGCGGCCCCGTCCATCCAACGCTTCACCGGCGTGGGCGGGTGCATCTGGTTTGCGCCAACCGGCAAACCGGCAGCGAATTGGTCAGCAATGCTGACATAGTTCTCGGCCTGGATCAAACGCCAGTCCACGCAATGCAATCAACCAAACTAACATTACAACTGGAACAGGTCTGTTCAAGTCCAGGCAATGTGCAGGCTGCCATTCCGAGGGGCAGAAGCGCGGCTCGGCCACGGCTGGGGTGAAGAAAAAGCCGCCGGATCACCCGGCGGCTCTTCAAAATCGTCTTTCGACAGGGCGTGAGGCTACTTTTTCTTGCCCGTCTTCTGGGTCAGCGCCGACGCCGCAGCCGTCTTCGCTTCCTTGCTGGCCTTCGGGTCTTTCAGCACCTTGGCGGCAGCCGTCGCGGCCCTGGCACTCGTCTCTTCCTTGCTCTTGCTCTGCGTCAGCGCCGAGGCCGCCGCGGTCTTCGCGTCCTTGCTCGCCTTCGGATCCTTGAGAACCTTGGCCGCTGCCGCGGCTGCCTTGCTGCCCGTGCTTTCTGACTTCGGCTTCGCTGCCATTTCAGGTGTCTCCGAGAGTTGTCGGACGAATCAGCACATCACGTGTCAATGTGTACGCAGATTCGAGAAAACACGTAACGGGGCCTGATTGTCTTGGATTGTGGATACCTCTGAAAGTCCGCATTGGCGAAATCCGCGATCAATCCAGGCAAAAGTCAGCTTGAGCAAAAATCAGACGAAGAGGACTGGAATGCGCTTTCTTCTCGCAATCCTGATGTCGCTGCTGGTCGCGGGCCCGAGTGCCGCGGAGGAAAAGCGACGCTGGATCGTCGTCGCCGAACCGGACTTCGTGACGCTGATGTACGGCACGCCCAACAGCGGCGACGTACCGCTGAACCTCTCCTGCCATCGCAAGGGGGAGCCACTGAGCTTCAGCTTCAATCATGAGCCGCGGAACGCGAGAAACGGCATCAAGGTCGCGGTGACGCTTTCGGCGAACGGTATCAAAGTAACGGTACCAACGATCGGCGAGCGCATGGAAATGGACGGTCAGTTCATCGTTCAAGGGCACGTCCCGCTTGATGACCGCCTGAAAAAAATCCTGACGTCCGGGGGCGTCATGAAGGTGAGCGCGGGAAGGAAATCGATGAGTATTCCACTCGAGGGGCTCGCTGAAGCGGCCCGTGACCTGCTCGCTCGCTGCGGCTGAGCCATCCGGCACCGGCTGGCGCCCATCCGCTCGAAGCGATTGACAGTCCAGCCACCCCCGCGTCAAAAGCGGCCAACTGGATCAACGCACCCCGAGGAGTACCCATAATGTCGACCGCCGACCTGCAATCCACCATCGATGCGGCGTGGGAAGCACGCGACGGCGTCAACGCTCAGACCAAGGGTGCCGTTCGCGACGCCATCGAGACCGCTCTCGATATGCTCGACAAGGGCACCGCCCGTACCGCCGAGAAGAAGGGCGAGGAGTGGGTCGTCAATCAGTGGCTGAAGAAGGCGGTTCTGCTCTCCTTCCGCCTCTCGGATATGGACCTGATCTCGGGCGCGCCCGGTGGCGCGAACTGGTGGGACAAGGTCCCGTCGAAGTTCGTCGGCATGAGCTC
>CAZKZT010000055.1:4548-14121 GCA_964557265.1 uncultured Hyphomicrobium sp. | reverse complement strand
CCGAACCCGCATTTCCGCCTCTTCTCGACCGCCAACACGGTCGGCCTCGGCGACACCACCGGCCTCTATCACGGCACGCAGCAGATCAACCAGGGCCAGATGGACCGCTGGTCGATCGTTGCCACCCTCAACTATCTCCCGCACGACGACGAAGTCGGCATCGTCCTGTCGAAGGCGAAGGCCTACAACAAGTCGGACGCGAAGAAGAAAGTCGTCAACAACATGGTGCGGGTCGCCGACCTGACCCGGCAGGCCTTCATCAATGGCGACCTGTCGACGGTCATGAGCCCGCGTACCGTGCTGACCTGGGCCGAAAACTCCGAGATCTTCGGCAACGTCGGCTTCGCGTTCCGTATGACGTTCCTCAACAAGTGCGATGAGCTCGAGCGGCCGCTGGTGGCTGAATTCTTCCAGCGGTGCTTCGGTGAGGAGCTTCCCGAGAGTGCGGCCAACGTGGCGTTGAGCTGAGGCGCTAAACCCGGATTCGACGGGACACCAACTTCGTGGCGACACCTCCCAAGAAGAAAGAGGCCCCGACCGAGCCGTTCAAGCGCGTGCTCGGCCTGTGCGCACGCGCCATTGCTGGCGACGAAGAGATGCAGGTCACGTTCGCGCCGGGCAAGCCCGAGCTCGACGGCAAGGCTATGCAGCTCCCCGAGCCGTCGCGTACGCCGACGAAGAAAGAGATTGCGGTCATTCGCGGCTGGGCGGACAGCCTGTCGCTGACGGCCGCAATGCACGACGAGAAGCTGCACAAGCGGCTAATGCCTGAAGCGGGTCCGGCGCGAGCGGTGTTCGAGGCGATCGAACGCGCCCGCGTCGAGTCGATCGGCTGCAACCGCATGCAAGGCATGGCGGCGAACCTCACCGCCAAGGTCGAGGACCAGTACGCGCACGGCCGCTTCGCGCACGTCACCGAACGCTCCGAAGCACCGATCGAGGATGCTCTGGCGCTCATTGTTCGCGAGAAGCTGACCGGCCTCAAGCCGCCCGCCACCGCGCAAGCGCTGGTCGACACCTGGAAACCGTGGGTCGAGGAACGTGCCGCGAGCACGCTGGATCGCCTGGGCGAGGCAGCGACCAGTCAGGCCAAGTTCGGCCGTCTGATGCGCGACATGTTGCGCGATCTTGAGCTCTCCGAGGAACTCGCCGACGGCGAGAAGGAGGAGGGCGAGAGCGACGACGAGCAGCAGCCGGAAGGCGGCGAGTCCGATTCGCAGGAGGGGGATGAGAACCCCGATTCCGAGGATCAGGCGAACGACGAGCAGAGCGCCGAGGGCGAGGAAGGCGAGACCACCGAAGCCTCCGACGCCGGCGAGACTGAGGATTTCGATCTCGACGCCGAAGGCGACGAGAGCGCCGAGACCAACGAACCGTGGCGGCCGAACACCAACGTCCTCGATGATCCGGAGAAGTACGGCTACAAGGTTTTCAGCCGCGCTCACGACGAGGAAATCGACGCTGCGGATCTTTCGACGCCCGACGAGCTCGAGCGTCTGCGTGCATTCCTCGACAAGGAACTGCGCAACCTTTCCGGCGCCGTCTCGCGGCTTGCGAACCGCCTCCAGCGCAAGCTGCTCGCTCAGCAGAATCGCGCCTGGGATTTCGATCTCGAGGAAGGGCAGCTCGACACCTCGCGCCTGACCCGCGTCGTCATCGATCCGATGCACGCGCTGTCGTTCAAGCACGAGCGCGACACCGATTTCCGCGACACGGTCGTGACACTGCTGATCGACAATTCCGGTTCCATGCGCGGCCGTCCGATCATGGTCGCCGCCTGCTGCGCCGATATTCTCGCGCGGACGCTGGAGCGCTGCGGCGTCAAGGTGGAGATTCTCGGCTTCACGACGCGGGCGTGGAAGGGCGGCCAGTCACGCGAGGCGTGGCTCGCGGCGGGTAAGCCGGCATCGCCCGGGCGCCTCAATGACCTCCGCCACATCATCTACAAGCGCGCCGACTCGCCCTGGCGGCGATCGAAGCAATCGCTTGCGCTGATGATGCGCGAGGGGCTGCTGAAAGAGAACATCGATGGTGAGGCGCTGGCCTGGGCGCACAACCGTATGCTCGGGCGTTCGGAGCATCGCCGCATCCTGATGATGATCTCGGACGGCGCGCCGGTCGACGATTCGACGCTTTCGGTGAACACCGGCTGTTATCTCGAACGGCATCTCCGTCAGGTGATCGAGGAAATCGAGACGCGCTCTCCCGTCGAGCTGATTGCCATCGGTATCGGTCACGATGTGACGCGCTACTATCGTCGCGCGGTGACGATCACGGATCCGACCGAGCTTGCGGGCGCGATGACAGACAAGCTCGTCGAGTTGTTCGAGGAGAATGCGCCAACGCGTGGCGGCGGTGAAGCAAGCCGTCAGCCGGCCGCTGCGGGTGGCCGTCGACGCTAGGGCCCGATCCCAGAGATGGAAGCGATCGCGCTTCCATACACTTGTGCGCTCCAGCCGCGCTTTTGCCCAACCGCCTCTCTAGTTGTGCTATTCCGTGCGGCGGTTTGGAACACCTGGAGATCGTCATGAGGGTGCGAGAGGGGCGTTTTGCCTCGCGGGTCGCGGTCGCGTTTCTGGCAGTCGCCGTTCTTTCGAGCCTTGTATTTCCAGCCGCCGCGCAGCGCACCAAAGGCTCGGCGGCGAAGCCGGTAAGCGCGATCGAGGTGTCCTCGCGACGGCTCGACGGCTACCAGCGCGGCTTCGGCAGCACGAAGCAATTCGGCCGGCTCGAGTTCCGCGGTGGGCTGGTGATGACGTCGCCGGACGAGCGCTTCGGCGGGTTCTCTGGTCTCATCATGTCACCCGATGGCCGGCGTCTGTTGGCTGTATCCGACGAAGGGTATTGGCTTTCGGCAAGTATCGCTTATGCGGGCACTGCGCCGAGCGGCCTGGATAACGCACGGATGGGGCCGATTCTGGCACTTAACGGCCGTCCCCTGACGCGGAAGCGGGATTCGGATGCAGAAGAGCTGACGCTTGTTTCCGGCACGCTTGCGAACGGGGTCGCACTGGTCGCATTCGAGCGCAATCATCGTCTGGTGCGCCATCCGATCATCAATGGTGCGCTCGGCCGACCGACAGCGCTGGTGCAATTGCCGACAGAGTCGAAGCGCATGACGTCGAACAGCGGGCTCGAAGCCGTCACCGTGCTCAGGGGTGGCCCCATGCGCGGGGCCATCCTCGCGTTCGCCGAGGATCTGAGAGACGCCAACGACAATCAGATCGGCTGGCTGCTCGGCAAGGGCGCACCGAAGCAGCTCGCGGTCAAAGAGATCGGCGGTTTCGCGCTCACGGGCGCTGCATCGCTCGATGATGGCTCGGTGCTGCTGCTGGAGCGCCGGTTCCGCTTCACCGAAGGCGTCAGGATGCGTCTTCGGCACATCCCGGCTGCTGATGTGCGGCCAGGCGCTGTGATCGAAGGTGAGATCCTGGTCGCGTCCGACATGAGTTACGAGATCGACAACATGGAGGCGGTCGCAGTCCATACGAGCGGCGCCGGCGATACCGTCGTCACGCTGATGTCCGACGACAACTACCGCAAAGTGCTGCAGCGAAACCTGCTGCTGCAGTTCACCCTGCATCCGGCTGGTGCCAAGGCAACGGCGCGTTAGCCGCAGGATCGCAGTTCACGCTTGATCATTGCCGCGCGCCGCCCGATCCTCGCTGCGAGAGAAAGTAGCGGGAGCTTCGCTGATGCCGGTATTGAAATTCGAACGCCAGTCTGGCGGTACGCGCGATACGATGGCTTTCGCACCGACAAGCCTCATTGTCGCTGGCTGGACCGGCACCGATGAGGCAGGGCTCCGCCATCACATCGAGGAACTCGCCGCGATCGGGGTGCCGGGCCCATCGACCGTGCCGGTCTTCTATCGCAACGCCGTTTCCAACGTGACGCAGACCACCGAACTCGAGGTCCTGGGGCCAGATACTTCGGGTGAGGTCGAACCGGTAATTGTCGCGATGGCCGACGGGTTGTGGCTGACGGTCGGCTCCGACCACACGGACCGCAAGGCCGAGACGATCGGTATCGCGCTCTCGAAGCAGCTCTGCGCGAAGGTCATCGGCACCACCGCGTGGCGTCTCGACGATGTCGCCGACCGTTGGGACAGCCTGATTGTTCGTTCCTACGCAACCATCGATGGAAGCCGCGTGCTTTATCAGGAAGGCCCGTTGAAGGGGCTCCGCCATCCACGCGATCTCGTCGCGCGCTATGGCGGCGGCAAGCCGCTTGGTGAAGGAACGGTGATGCTGGGTGGCACGATGCCGGCCATCGGTGGCATCCGTCCGGCGACGCGGTTCGAGATGGAACTCGAGGATCCCGCGACCGGCAATCGCATCACGCACGCCTACGATATCGAGGCGCTGCCGGTCATATCGTGAGGCGGTCGACCCGTTTCAGCAATCACGCCGGCACTGCTGCTCAACCTGATCGACCGGCGAGAAATCACAGGAGTCGAATCGGAAGCGGCGGCGCTCGGTGCGCGTGCCGTTGCGCGTCGTCGTTTGGATGATGTCGTTGCCTTCGCGGACCGATCGCGCTTGCCGCATCGCGGGACGGCGCTGCATATCGCATAGGATGCGCTTGGCGCCTTCCACGCCTGCGACCACGCGCGGCGCGCAGGCGCAGCTTCCGTGCGAGCTACGGCGCTGGTTCTGAGCGCAACAAAGCACCGTGCGGCCCATCGCGAACGCCATCCCGCCAATCGCGTGCTGGCGAAGCGCGAGATCCATCTCGTCGGCATTCTCGCGGCGCCGGATGCGGATCCATTCGGCGCCGTAGAGCTGATGGTCGTTGCCCCATCCGGCCAGCGTGGCGGGTGCGCAAAGCGTGTGCGTCAGGAAATCCCGGTCCTCGCGGATGTCGACGATCTGGTTGTCCAGATACGGCTCGGCGAATCGCGTCCGGTTGGTGACGCAGGAGGTGTTGAAGACGACCGCCGCCGTGCAGGGAAAGCCGCGCGCGATGTGCACCGCGAGCCCGCCGCCGAGAGAGTGGCCGGTGAGGTGGAATCGCACGACGCGCCCTTGCGCACGCTCGAACGCCTGCCGCCGAATGTCGACAAAAGCCGCGCGAGCGAGGCGGTACTGATCCCACGGATTGAACCACTGCGTGATCCATGAAAGGTTCGCGAGCGCGTCGGTTGGCGCTGGCAGTTTGCCCCACCAGTCATCTCCACCGATCTGATCGGTGCCGCGGAACGCGACGAGGACGTGATCCTCGTTGTTGACCGTGCGGGTGAAGACCATATAGCCGAGCCCGCTTCGATCGTGGACGGGCTCGCCTACCGCGGTCCAGCTTGGATCGAACTTGGTCAGATCCCCGCTCTCCCGGCCCGTGCCGCCGTAAGCATTGAGACTGGCGATCGCATAGGGGAGGAAGGTCGCGGAGATATATTCCTTGTTTTCGCATCCGCTCGGGTCGTCGCAGCCGGATTCCGATCCGCTTGGTGTTGTTTTGCGCAAATCGGGGAGGCCGGGCGCGGTGCACTGCTGTGCCTGCGCGACGAGACTCGCGGTCTCCGCCGGAATTCCAAGCGACGCGCGCGTCACCGATTCCCCGTTCCATGCTGCGAGGCCGACAAGCGGCATGATTAGAACCAGAAAGAAACGGCGCATGGTGCGTGTCCCCCCGCACAGTCTGACGAGCGTTCGTTGAGCCCTCAATCATGCCGGCTGTCAATGCGCGGAAGATGAGAAACTGCCGCGTTCGAGGGAGGGTAGTTTCGGCTGCTCGGTTTGCAACCCTGATATCAACCGGGAGATATCGATCGGTTCGGGCGGCGGGCACCGGACTACAGTGGCCACCGGCATCGCCTGATCCAGGGACGCCTCCGCATCGAGGCCGACGAACGAGACGGCGCCCGCTGTCAGCGGAAGGACCAGCAATCGTACCGTGCGGCGCATTGCAGCCTCCCTTTGGCGTGACAATTGTATGGCCCGGCGGTGATCCGCGTCCGAATGCGACCATAGCGCCCATTTGTGACCGCCGGCTGGCGCCGTCGAAGCGCTCGTTCCGAGCGTTGGCGCCGCCTCGCATTTGCCGCGCGCTTCGACTAGAATTGCAATGGAACGGAAGCCACGGATCGAGCCCAATGGCATCCCATAGCGACATCACCATCGAAATCACGCCGCAGGTTCTGCTCAAGGCCTACTCATGCGGCATCTTTCCCATGGCCGAGAGCGCCGATGATCCGGCGCTGTACTGGATCGAGCCGCAGGCGCGGGGCATCCTGCCTCTCGACGCTGTCCATGTGCCGCGCAGATTGGCGAAGACGGTGCGCCAGGGCGTGTTCCAGGTTCGGGTCAACTCCGACTTCGGGGCTGTGATCGACGGCTGCGCCGCCTCGAAGGCTGGGCGGCGCTCGACGTGGATCAACGCGCGAATCCGCAGCCTGTATGGCGCGCTGTTCGAGCAAGGCCATTGCCACACTGTCGAAACGTGGCGCGAAGGACGACTCGTCGGCGGGCTTTATGGGGTGGCGCTCGGCGGCGCCTTCTTCGGTGAGAGCATGTTCTCGACGGAGCGCGACGCGAGCAAGGTCGCGCTGACGTATCTGTGCGCGCGCCTCGCATACGGCGGTTTCAGTCTGCTCGACACGCAGTTCGTCACCGAAAATCTCCGCCAGTTCGGCACGATCGAAGTCGAGCGTCAGGAGTTCCACCGCCTTTTGGAGCCCGCCCTCGCACGTGACGCCGACTTCATGGCGCTGAGGCTCGATGCATCGCCAGCCGACATACTCGGCATATTGCGAGCCGATGCGTCCAACGACTGACGGACCTGGCGCTGCTCGGTGCTGGCGCGTGATGATCCGGCTGTCGGCTAGAGCGGCAGTCGTGCGCTCTGATCGCTGAAGTAGTTGTCGATGGCGGTGCGGATCGACTGGGCGACTTCGCGGCGCCATTTCTCCGAGCGAAGCTGCGCCGCGTCGGCCCGGTTGGACACATACGCCAGCTCGATCAGAACCGCCGGCACCTTGGCCGTCAGGAGAACCTGGAACGCCGCCGTGCGGTCCGGCGACTCAGTCATGTTCGTCGTCTGACCCATATTTTCGATGACCGCGCGCACGAAAGTACCCGTGCGGTCGTGATTGACCTGAGTTTCGCGGGTCGCGAGATCGGCAAGGATGCCTTTCACGGTCGCGCCCTGCTGGCCAAGCGCCTTCAACCGTCCGAGTTCTTCCGTCGATAGCGTTTCGTTCGCGCTCTCGCGGCGCGCCGAGGCAGCCAACGAGTTGGCGACGGATTGGCGGAGCGAATAGATCGTCGCGCCGCGGGCGCGCGCAGATGCGTAGTCGGCATGGATCGCGATGAACAGCGCGGCGTTGCGCTCCTCGGCGAACGTGCGCCGCGCCTCAAGGGGAATGAACGTGTCGTCGTCACGAGTCATTGCAACACGATAGAGGCCGCTTGCCCGGAGCTGGTCGCGGAGCGTCTTGGCGAACTCGAGGACGACCTCTTTCTCAACTGTTCCATTGCGGATCGCGCCCGAGTCCATGCCGCCGTGGCCCGGATCGAGCACAATGAGCGGCTTGTAGGCGCGCGCGGCGCGTTTGTCAGGGCGCTCGGCGCGGCGTGGAACAGGTGGTTGAATCGCGCCGACGTTCATGCGCTTGGCGCCCGGAGGTGCGGTCGCGGCCGACTGCACCAGCGATGCCATATTGATGGCGGCGGGGGCGATCTCGAGCGACAGCATGGCCGGGCCCTTACCGCTGCCATCGAACTCGGCCTTCTCGACGATCACCGGTTCGGTGACATCAATGACGACACGGATGCGGTCGGGCGCGCTCAGCCCGGCGCGGAAGCCGCTGATGATACCGACCGGCGCCCCGCTCAAAGCCGGGGGCAGCTGCAGTTTGACGTTCGGTAGATCGACGATGACCCGGTTGGGGTTCGGGAGCGAGTGCACCTCGTACTTCACCCGGCGCTCGAGGGCGATAACGAAGCGTGTCTTCTTGGGGGGCTCGAAGCTCGCCGGCGGAAGCGGTGGCGTGACAGCGGCGACAGTTGTCGGCGCGTCCATCTGTGCAGGCTCCGCAGCCGCATGCCCGAAGCCCAATGCCATCGGCAACGCGAGAACGACCGCAAAACGCATGTACGCACGTAGCCGGAACCACTTCCGGCTACCCGCACCTGCCTGAACCATGACGAAAGACCCCCGTCAACGCAACACCGGCTTCAGTAGAAGGTATGCCAACCTAGCCCCGGAACGTGGCGATTTCCGGGATTTCATTGGCTCTTGTTATGAAAGGGTAAAGGTTAATTTTGCGGTAACGCTGATGGGCGATCGGGACGTCGACGGATGACAATCGTCCGGCATGACATCGGACGCCGCCGCGCTTCCTGCGGCGGCGCGTGGTTCGCAGAGAGGTCTTGCCCTCGATATGGGGCATACCTCTCTGTTGCCACTTCTAACGGCATCGCTGCCGGCATTTTATGAGGTTACGCGTTTGACTTTGCCGACGGAGGCGTCGTCTAATCGGCTCTGTCGGGCTGCGAGGCCCATCCGAGAGTTTCGGTGTCCGACGCGCGAGCGATTTGGATATCGATCGTCAACATTACAATTGGGAGGTTCTCGATGAGCACGATGCGTCGTGCGCTCACCGCTTTGGCGGTGGCCGCCGCACTACCGCTGACAGTCTCGACCGCGTCAGCACAAAAGACATTGCGCTTCGTTCCCCACTCCGACCTGAAGATCCTCGATCCGATCTGGACGACGGCCTACGTCGTGCGCAACCACGGTTACATGGTCTACGACACCCTCTTCGGCATGGACGAGAAGGGCGAGATCAAGCCGCAGATGGTCGACACCTACAAGCTGTCGGACGACAAGCTGACGTGGACGATGACGCTGCGCGACGGGCTCACCTGGCACGACGGCCAGCCGGTCACGACCGCGGACATCATTCCGTCGATCAAGCGCTGGGCATCGAAGGATTCGATGGGCCAGAAGATGATGTCGTTCGTGGCGGACATCACGGCGAAGGACGCGAAGACGTTCGAGATCAAGCTGAAATCGCCGACCGGCCTTGTGCTTCTCGCGCTCGGCAAGCCGTCATCGAACGTACCCTTCATGATGCCGAAGCGGGTCGCTGAAACGGACCCGAGCAAGCAGATCGAGGAATTCACCGGCTCGGGTCCGTTCGTCTTCAAGCGCGACGAGTGGGCGCCGGGCAGCAAGATCGTCTACACGAAATTTGCCGGCTACAAGCCGCGTTCGGAGCCGCCGTCGGGCACGACCGGCGGCAAGGTCGTGAAGGTGGACCGCGTCGAGTGGCTGCCGATCCGCGATCACCAGCAGGCGGTGAACGCGCTGCTTGCCGGTGAGGTGGACTACATCGAGGCCCCGCCGCACGATCTCCACCCGCTCATCAAGAAGAGCAAGGACATCTACATGTTCAACTGGAACCCGCTCGGGAACCAGTTCACGCTGCGCTTCAACGTCCTGCACAAGCCCTTCGACAATCCGAAGATCCGCCAGGCGGTCTTCTATGCGCTCAACCAGGAGGACTTCCTGAAGGCGGTCGTGGGTGATGAAGAGTACTACAAGGTGTGCAAGGCAATGTTCATCTGC
>CAZKZT010000055.1:0-4538 GCA_964557265.1 uncultured Hyphomicrobium sp. | reverse complement strand
CCGAGGCGGGCTTCGAGGACAAGCTCGAGTCGAACTTCAAGAAGGCGCGCGAGCTGCTCGCCGAGGCGAAGTACGATGGCACCCCGGTCGTGCTCATGCACTCCACCGACCTCCAGGTGCTGACGAACCTTGCGCCGGTGGCCAAGTCGCTGCTGGAACGGGCCGGCTTCAAGGTCGACATGCAGTCGATGGACTGGCAGACCGTGGTCGCCCGTCGCGCCAAGAAAGACGCGCCGAGCGCCGGCGGCTGGCACGCCTTCCTGACCTCATGGGTTGCCGGCGACCTGCTCAATCCCGTGATGGCCGGCTTCCTCAATGCTGGTTGCGACAAGGCGATGTTCGGCTGGCCTTGCGACGAGCAGATCGAGAAGTTGCGTGACGACTTCGCCAGGGAGACCGATGCCGCCAAGCAGAAGGCGATCGTTGCTACTCTACAGAAGCGCGTGGCCGAGTATCCGACCCACGTCCATCTGGGTCAGTGGTATAACTATGGCGCACAGCGCAACAACGTGAAGGGTATCGTCGCCGCGCCGGCGCCGGTGCTCTGGAACATCACCGTCGACTGATCCAATTCGACCGGCTGCCAAGCCGGTACAGCAATCGCGCGGCCGGGTCGAACCTCACGGTTCCGCCCGGCCGTTTTCTTTCGTGCGTGCGTATGTCGATCGGACCACTTAAGTGCCTATTCTAACAGCAATTCTGATCGCTATTTGTGCGGTGCAGCGTTTGACTTGGGGTGATCGGAGTGCACACATAATGCGGTGCCGGGCACTTGGCCCGCCGATCGGCGGTCTCGCGAAGGGAGCCCCTGAATGAGCGCGATGCGTCGTGCACTCACCGCTTTGGCGATGGCCGCCGCACTACCGCTGACAGTCTCCACCGCGTCAGCGAAAAATACATTGCGCTTCGTTCCCGCTCCGGCGCCGGTCCTGTGGAACATCACAATTGAATAATGGCGTTTCTGACGTATTGTGTTCGTGGCGCTTGCGCCGGGAATACGATCCGGCAGAGGCTCCGTCAAAACTCCGTCACACGCCAGACTAGGTAATTCATGGCCGGATATATACTGCGGCGAATCCTGTCCACATTGCCCGTTCTGGCGATCGTGGCCGTGCTCGTCTTCCTCATGCTGCGGCTTACGCCGTCCGACCCTGCTGCGATCATTGCCGGCGACTATGCCAACCCCCAGCAGATCGAAGAGATCCGCGAGCGCCTTGGCCTCAATGAGCCGATTGTGAAGCAGTTCATAATCTGGATCAGCGGAGTCCTGCAGGGCGACTTCGGCGAGAGCTTCTTCTACAAGAAGCAGGTCGCCGAATTGATTGGCGAACGGCTCGAGCCGACGCTGTCGCTGTCGCTCGTGACCATCGTGCTGGTGCTGCTTGTCGCGGTGCCGATCGGCGTGATCGCTGCGCACAATCACGGTACCTGGATCGACCGGCTCGTGATGGGCTTCTCGGTGCTCGGCTTCTCGATCCCCGTTTTCGTGGTCGGTTACATCCTCATCTACATCTTCGCGGTGACGCTCGACTGGCTTCCCGTCCAGGGATACCAGCGCATCAGCGAGGGCGTCGGCGGATGGCTGTTGCGCCTGATTCTGCCCGCGATGACGCTATCCGTGGTGTTCATTGCGTTCATTGCGCGCATGACGCGGACCAGCGTGCTCGAGGTGTTGAACGAGGATTACATCCGAACCGCCAGGGCGAAGGGCCAAAGCGAGATCAAAGTGCTGATCCGCCACGCGCTCGCGAATGCCGCCGTGCCGATCCTGACCATCATCGGCCTTACCGTCGCGATCCTGATCGGCGGCGTGGTGGTCACCGAGTCGGTCTATACGCTGCCGGGCCTGGGCCTGCTCACTGTCGATGCGGTGCTCGCCCGGGATTATCCGACCATTCAGGCGGTCATCCTGCTGTTCTCGTTCGCCTACGTGCTCATCAACCTGCTCGTTGATATCGCCTACACCTTTCTCGATCCCAGGATTCGTTACTAATGGTCAGCATCGATGCAGCCCAGCCGGCACCACGGCGCCGTTCCGCCTGGTCGACGGTTCTGCGCAATCCGAGCGTGCTCTTCGGCGGTTCGATCGCGCTTGTCATGCTTATTATTGCGATCCTGGCGCCTTTCCTCGGCACGCGTGATCCAGCGGAGATCAATCCCTCCGCTCGCAACCAGAAGCCCGGCTACAGCGCCACGGTGCGTGACGATGAAGGCAAGCGTGTCCGCGTTGTCTACCATCTCGGCACCGACAGTCTCGGCCGCGACATCTACAGCCGTGTGATCTATGGAGCGCGCGTCTCGCTGATTGTCGGCATCACGGTTGCAGCCATAGCCGTCTTCATCGGGCTCATCATCGGCATGATCGCCGGCTACGTGCGCTGGCTCGACGGCATCATCATGCGGTTCATGGACGGGTTGATGGCGATACCCGAGATTCTATTGGCGATCGCACTGGTTTCTCTTTCCAGGGCGGGACTGCCGGCGGTGGTGCTGGCGATCGTCATACCGCAGGTGCCGCGCGTCGTTCGTCTCGTGCGCTCGGTGGTCCTGTCGATCCGCGAGGAACCCTACGTCGAAAGCGCGATCACTGTCGGGACGCCGACGCCCACGTTGCTGTTCCGCCATGTTCTGCCGAATACGACTGCGCCCTTGATCGTGCAGGGTACCTTCATCTGTGCCAGTGCGATCCTCGTCGAAGCGATCCTTTCGTTCCTCGGCATCGGTATTCCGCCGGAGGTGCCGACCTGGGGCAACATCATGGCCGAGGGGCGGACGTACTTCCGCATCTTGCCGCACAACATCCTCTATCCCGGCATCGCGCTGGCGCTCGCCGTGCTCGCCATCAACATGCTCGGCGACGGTCTGCGCGACACGCTCGACCCGCGCTTCGCCAAGAGGTTCTGACCCGCAATGACCGAGCCAGTTCTCTCCGTGCGAGATCTCACCGTGCGTCTTCCCAAAGGCGCCGACCGTGAGAACGCTATACAAGGCATCTCTTTCGACATCGGACCGCGGGAGATCGTCTGCATCGTTGGCGAGTCGGGTTCCGGCAAATCCGTGACTGCGAGCGCGGTCATGGGTCTGCTGCCGAAGCGCGACCTCACCGTCACCGCGGGCCAAACCCTGCTCGAGGGCGAGGATACGATCCAGGCGACGGCCCAACGGCTGCGCGAGTTGCGTGGCACGCGCATGGGGATGATTTTTCAGGAGCCGATGACGGCTCTCAATCCAGTGCAGCGCGTCGGCAAGCAAATCGCCGAGGTCCTCGAGATTCACACGAAGATGACGGCGGCCGAGCAGCGTCAGCGCGTGCTCGAGATGATGCGCGCTGTGCAGCTGCCCGATCCGGACTTGATGATCGATGCCTATCCGCATCAGCTGTCGGGTGGTCAGCGTCAGCGTATCATGATCGCGATGGCGCTCATTCTGGATCCGGCGCTGCTGATTGCCGACGAGCCGACGACAGCACTCGATGTCACGACGCAGGCGCAGATCCTCCGGCTCGTGAAGGAGATGCAAACGCGGCGCAACACCGGCGTCATGTTCATCACGCACGATTTCGGCGTCGTCTCTGAGATTGCAGATCGCGTCATCGTCATGCAGCACGGCCGTGTCGTCGAGCAGGGCACACGCGATGAGGTGCTGACGCGGCCGCGCGAGGCTTACACGAAGATGCTCGTCGCGGCCGTGCCGAGCCTCGTTCCGCCGCGTCGCACGCCGGTGACGGGTAAGGTCTCGCTCGAAGTCAAAAATCTCTCGAAGGTGTACGGCGGCCGCACTTTTCTCAATCGCAGCGCACGCGTCGTCAAGGCCGCACAGGACGTCAATTTCGAGATCAGACGTGGCGAAACGCTTGGCGTCGTCGGTGAATCCGGATCGGGCAAGACGACGGTGGCACGCTGCGTCGCGCGGCTGATCGAGCCGAGTGATGGCCAGATCCTGGTCGACGGGAAGGATGTCGCACATCTTCCCGAACGCGATCTGAGGCGTTACCGGCGCGACATCCAGATCGTGTTCCAGGACCCCTATCGTTCACTCAATCCGCGACGCACGGTTGGTCAATCGATCATCGAGGGGCCGATGAACTTCGGCACATCGCGGGAGGAGGCGATTGCCAAGGCGCGCGAGCTGATGGGTCTCGTCGGGCTGGCACCGGACGCCCTCGATCGCTATCCGCACCAGTTCTCCGGCGGTCAGCGCCAGCGCATTTGTATCGCGCGCGCACTGGCGATGAAGCCAACACTGCTGATCGCCGACGAGGCTGTGTCCGCGCTCGACGTGTCGGTGCAGGCACAGGTTCTCCAGCTGCTCGACGACATCCGGAAGCAGTTCGAGCTAGCGGTGCTCTTCATCACCCACGACCTGCGCGTCGCGGCGCAGGTCCGCGACGACGTGGCCGTGATGTCCAAGGGCCAGATCGTCGAATACGGCCCGGTGAAGCAGGTCTTCGGCGCGCCACAGCATGCCTACACCCAGGCGCTGTTCGAAGCCGCGCCCGGCCGGCATTTCGATTTCGCCAAGATCACCGCCTGAGCGGT